>CAMZEQ010000026.1 GCA_947305835.1 uncultured Alphaproteobacteria bacterium
GAAGCACAAAAGTTTATGTTTTAATAAAAATAGGGGGACAAATGATTTATTTAACAGGTGACCATTTACCCATCAAGACTGTTCGTCAAATAGCGAAAAAGTTAAAGGCGCCTTTGTGGCCGTCGGAAGAAAAGCCCTTGATTAAAAACGGGTTGGAACGGCGTTTCCCCAAACAGCTGGCTGTAGTAGCCAAAGATTTGGATGAAGACAAAATATCCGAGCTTTTTTTCTTGCCTGTTTCATCAATTATTGATGCTTCGGCACTTCCGGATTCCATGAAATCCTTTTATCAAAAAACAGCTGCGGCAACACTGCCGAATTCTTTGAGTTTTTTACTGACTTGTCCCGTCATTTATTCCACGAATATTGCCCAAATTTTTACAAATGCGCTCAATCGTCATTTGCATTTTTCGCGTTCTCAATTTGAAAGTGTACACTTTGCTTTGCATGAATCTATTGTTAACGGTTTGATACACGGTAATTTGCGGGTGAACAGCTCCATGCGTCAATCGGCTCGTGACTTTGTTGAATATGCGCGCCTTTTGCATGACAGGTTAAATGATCCGGAGTATGCCCAAAAATCTGTCAGTATTATTGCCAGTTGGGATAAGCGTAAATTGGAAATTAAAATTCGTGATGAAGGTGCCGGATATGCCCCCGTGGGCCGTGTTAATACATCGACTTCCGTATTTGCAAAATCAGGGCGCGGGCTTCGAATTATTGCGGGAACGGCCGATTCCTGCACAATTGATGATTTCGGTCGTGAAGTGACGCTTTCGTTTTTATTGGAAGACACACCTGTCGCACGTTGGTTGGAAAGTTATTCATCTCAGACCACACCGGCCGGAACTTCCAAAAATATTTTGGGTTCTGAGCTTTCTTCTTGCCGTGTTTTGGTGATTGAAGATAATCCTTCCAATCAGGCGGTTTTGGGGCGTCTTTTAAGTATTATGGGGATATCTCAGGTTCAAATGGCCTCGGATGGTGTGGATGGTCTGCAAAAAGTGGTGGATTTCAAGCCGGATTTGATCATTTTGGATATTACGATGCCCCGAATGAACGGTTATGAGGTTTTACATGAATTGAAAAAAGACAGGGAAACATCAAATATTCCCGTTTTAATTCAAACGGCTGCGGATAATCGTGAAACGCGTGAAAAAACTTTCAGTTCCGGAGCGACAGATTTTATTACTAAGCCGGTTAATCCTTTGGAATTTTTTGCCCGTGTAAGGGTTCATTTGGAAAATCGTTTATTGGTTCAAAATTTGGAAAAACAATTAACACAAATTGAATCTGAATTATTATCGGCCCAAAGGATGCAGGTCGGAATTTTGCCTTCCCGTAAAGATTTGGAAGATTTAAAGCAAAAATATCATTTGGATGTAGCGCAATATTTTTCGCCTTCTTCTGTTTTGGGTGGGGATTATTGGCAAATTTTTCCGATTTCAAAAACGAAACTTTGTATTTATCTGTGTGATTTTTCGGGACATGGTGTCGCGGCGGCCTTGAATACCTTTCGGTTACACGCTTTATTTTCTCAATTGGATAAAAAATCGGCGAATCCGGCTGACTTTTTGAAAAAATTGAATACCCAATTATATGCTTTATTACCCAGGGGGCAATTTGCTACTCTTTTTTTGGGAATCGTAGATTTAAAAACAAAGGATTTTGTGTATACCGGTGCGAATGCGCCGCGTCCGTTGGTTATAAATAAGGGGCGTAAATTGTTATTACATACGGAAGGAATGCCTTTGGGTATTGTTCCAAATCCGAAATATAAAAATTACCACATTAAAATGCACAGTGGTGACGTGATGCTTTTGTACAGTGATGCCATTATTGAAACTGCCAATGACAAAGGGGAACGTTTGGGATATGAAGGACTTCAAAAAATGGCTTATCCGTTAATGCAAAAAGAGGATATTAATGGTGCACTCAAAGAGATTATGCATGCTTTTTTCGAATATGCCCCCCCCCCTCCGGTTGATGATATTACGTCTGTTTTGTTTCGCGTGAGGGATAAATGATTCGCTTGTTCATTGAATCGGATTTAAAGGCAACAGAATTTTTGGAATTATCCGTTTTTCAAACGCATTATTTGGCACATGTGATGCGCTTAAAGGAAAATGATGAAATTGTATGTTTTAACGGTCGTCAGGGTGAATGGACGGCTCGTCTTTCTTATGTAAAAAGAAAGGCCTTTTTGACAGTTCAAAAACAGCTTAGAAGACAAAAAAATTTACCCGAGTGTATTTTGTGTCCTGCTTTGATAAAAAAAGAGGCAATGGATTTTATATGGCAAAAGGCAACCGAATTGGGGGCTACGCAAATTTATCCGATTATTGCCGAACGCAGTGTGGTTAAAAGCTTTAATCAAAAACATGTCTTATCTGTTATACATGAAGCTTGTGAACAGTGTGAACGTATGGATGTTCCGCAGGTTCAAGAGCCGGAGACATTGGAAAGGGTATTACAGCGACTGCAGGGTAAAGCATATTTAATATGGTTGTCTGAACGCGGTGAAGAAGCGTGTGGTGAATTTGATAAAACACCGGCTTTTTTTGTCGGGCCGGAAGGGGGATGGAGTTTGAAAGAACAAAAATTATTGAAGGAAAAAGCAAACAGTGAATGGCATTTCGGACAAACAATTTTGCGTTCGGAAACCGCCTGTCTGTCAGCATTGGCAATTTATCAGGCAAAAAAGAAATAAAAGTACTTGCATTTTATTTTTTTTCCAGCTAGTATAATGAAAAAGAGGGTCTAATGATTTTGAAAAAAACTTTATTCTGTTTGGGATTATTGACAACGGTATTGGTTTGGAACGCTGCCGGTGCGCGGACCTATCCGACACAAATTTGTCGTGGTGGTGCTTGTCAGCCGGTCAGTTTTTCACCCAGACCTCAATTGATGGACCAAATTGAAACCCTGTTCCCCAGTTCGATACAACAAATTTTATTTTGTGAGGCGGATCCTGCATCGCGGACGTGTATCAGGGACGGATTGGAATTTTTCGGCTATTCTTCGGCGGCAACTGTTCGATTTAATATTCCCTTTGCCCGTATTATTCATGTGGATCGGCGTCAAGATTCTTATGGTTTGACATTGGATTATCAGGTAATGGCCAACGGGATGTATCCTGCCTGCATGATTTCTGACGGGGCTTTGGAATTGTACAGTAAGGGGATTATGCAAATCAATTCACCATACTTTGCTTGTCAAATGACACGTATGGGAACGACGCGTATTATGTTGCAATTTCAATTGGATTATGTGGATTTCGCGACACGTCGTTTGGGGGCTTTTTACACGGCCTATGTGGAAGGTGAGGCAACAGGCAGCGGCTCCGGTTATGTCCTATTGCGTTTAACACCTGAGCGTCGTATTGTAGAAGAAAGGCCTGTTACGGTTAATCCGTGGAAGGCCGCACAGCCGACGCCCATGATGCGGACGTTTACCGGCAATTCGGGGATGCCCAATATGTTAAGCCCGAACATGATTATGATGAATAATTACGATATTCGTACGAATCAACGTGATTGGGGAATTAAACCGAATACCTCGAAAAACAGTGGTTTGGGCGGTTGGTATGTGGATAATGCAGGGGCTTATACGCCGATGGGGGCGCCCGATACCACTTGGCGTGGAAAGCTGTCCAATTATTGGGATAAGTTATTAAAAATTATTTATTTGGAACCAGAATGATAAATATTACGACTTTGGAAAACGGTATCCGTGTTGTCACGGAAGAAATAGCGGCGGCTCAAACAGTTTCTTTGGGCGCATGGGTAGGTGTGGGTTCGCGTTACGAAACACGTTCGGAAAACGGCATATCGCATTTTTTGGAACATATGGCCTTTAAGGGGACAACGACGCGTTCAGCTTTGGAAATTATGCGTCAGGTGGAAGATGTCGGTGGCTATATTAATGCCTACACCGGTAAAGATATGACCGGTTATTACGTCCATTTGTTAAAGGAAAATATGCCCGTCGGATTGGATATTATTTCGGATATTGTTCAACATGCGGCCATGGATCAAAAGGAATTAGATACCGAAAAGGGTGTGATTTTACAGGAATTGAGTATGTATAAAGATCGCCCTGATTATGTGGTGGCGCAAAATTTTGATGCGACAGCTTATGCGGATCAGCCTTTTGGTCGTGATGTGGGGGGTGACCCTGAAGTTATTCGCACCATGACCAGTGAAAAAATGTTGGCGTATATGCATCGTCAATATACGGCCAAGCGTATGGTTATCAGTGCTTCCGGTGCTGTCAAGCATGATGATTTCGTGGCGCGTTGCATGGCTCTTTTTACGGATGTGAATACACATCAGGGGCAAGCTTGTGAACCTGCTGTTTACACAGGGGGCGCTTCTTATGTGACTCAGGCGCATGAACAAGTTAATTTGTGGTTAGGCTTTGAAGGGGAAAGTTATGATTCGCCGGATCGTTGGACCGCCAAGTTATTGGCGACGATTTTGGGGGGCGGTATGACGTCACGCTTGTTTCAAGAAATTCGCGAAAAACGCGGTTTAGTTTATGTTGTTCGTGCTTTGGCAGATTCGGATTCCGATACGGGAATGTTTGATATTTATGCCGGAACAGGGGAAAAAGAAGCGGCTTCTTTGATGCCGGTGATGTGTGATGAAATTGTACGGTTGGCTGATACGTTGACAGATGAAGAAATCGATCGGGCCAAAACACAGGTTAAAGCGCGTTTATTGATGAAATCTGAGGAAATTTCATCCCATGCCGATCATAATGCGCGTGCGATACTTAACTATGGCCGTGTGATATCTGATGAAGAAATTTTGAAAACGGTGATGGGTATTCAAAAATGTGATTTAAGCGTTTATGCAAAAAAATTGTTTGCTCGAAAACCAACGGTAGCTGCTTTGGGACCGATTCAAAATTTGATGTCATATGAGGATATCTGTTCGCGTTTGAAAGGCTGAGATGCCTGATTTTACGTATGAAAATAGGCTGGGAGATTTTCGTTTGGTGGCCGGTTTAGATGAAGCCGGACGCGGTCCTTGGTGTGGTCCGGTGGTTGCCGGTTGCGTGATGTGGATCAACGGTTGCCCCGATGATTTGGCTCATCAAATCAATGATTCAAAGAAACTGACCCCGGCCAAACGTGAAGTGTTATTTGATAAAATTATTCAGGCAACGCCGGCTTATGGTATCGGACAGGCCAGTGCTCAGGAAATTGATCAGATTAATATTCTACAAGCGTCCTTTTTGGCAATGCGTCGAGCATGGGATGATATGGTGCAAAAGGGGTTTTCACCCGAATATACTTTGATTGATGGTAATCGTTTACCACAAAACTGGCCTGTTCCGTCTCAGGCAATTATTGGTGGCGATGCCAAAAGTCTTTCCGTTGCTGCAGCCAGTATTTTGGCCAAAGTGACACGGGATCGTTTTATGACGCAACTCGCCAAACAGTACCCGGCCTATGGTTGGGATAAAAATGCGGGTTATGGTACCAAAGTTCATCAACAGGCTTTAATGCAATTCGGTATCACGCCTTATCATCGGCTTTCATATAAACCCATTCAAAAGCTGATCAATTTAAAAAAAACTGAAATTTATAATACTTAAATACCGCAGAGTGTATTGGCAATGCTTTGTGCCGTTTCTGATGTTTTTTGTCCATTGTACTTAAAGTAACAATTATTTGTAATATGACAATCTGATTGCGCTGTTAAATCGACATATTCCGGAACTAAACATACGGTAAAATTTTCGTCACATTTATTTGCCGTGGCAAAATCAACTTTATTTTTATTCATTTGTTCAAATTGATGACATGCCTTGATGTCACCTTTAAAATTGACCTTGATGCCGGCATTTTTATAGTTGGGATAATCCGCCAAAGAAATGGTTATATTTGCCAAGGATCCGGAATTTTGATCAGGTGTTAAATTTGCTTGATTTTTGGCCAAAGCCAACCTGGTTGCAATAATATTTGTATCTTTAAAGGCAACATTTGCCGTGTGTTTCGATTTTGCATTTTGATATCCTATGACGGCCGTGATGATAAAAGTGCTTATGATAACTAATACGCCCATCATTTCTACCATGGTACGTCCCGAATTGTCCGAATGGTTCATTTTTGCTCCTTTTTTATGGGAATATCTGAGCATAAAGCGTATCAAAAGTCAATCTTTTTTGACTTGATTTTCGCAAAAAAGTTTGATATAATAATCACGTTGCGACCATGGTGGAATTGGTAGACACGCAAGCTTGAGGTGCTTGTGGGGTGACCCGTGGAAGTTCGAGTCTTCTTGGTCGCACCATTTTTGCCCTAGTATTTGGGGCATTTTTTTAAATTTTTTCTTGACTTTTATTTTTTGAAATGCTATAATACTCTTATTCCAATAAAGGACTAGGAAATTTAGTCTCCAAGGAGATACCCCGTTCGGCGATGGTTCGCTCACCGGGGCGCAACTGTTATAAAGGAGTTTTTGACGTTGTTTAATGGTTTATCAGATCGGCTGACCAAAATCTTTAATAAATTGTCTGGGCGCGGTTTAATTACCGAATCCGTTATGGATGAAACAGCGCGTGAAATCAGAATTGCTTTGTTAGAAGCGGATGTTGCTTTACCGGTTGCCAAAGATTTTATCAACCATGTGAAAGAAAAAGCCGTTGGGCAAGAAGTGGTGCGTTCCGTTCAACCTGCCCAAATGGTGGTTAAAATTGTCCATGATGAATTGGTGGATTTACTGGGAAATCCTCAAGATTTAAAATTTGATCCTAATACTCAAAATGTTTATTTAATGGTGGGGTTACAGGGGTCAGGTAAAACAACTTCTTCTGCAAAATTGGCGCTGAAACTTAAAAAATCCGGTAAAAAAGTTTTGTTGGCAAGTTTGGATACTTATCGTCCGGCTGCCCAAGAACAACTGGCTGATTTGGGCAAGACCTATGATTTGGATGTATTGCCGATTGTGGCGGGTCAAAAGCCTTTACAAATTACTGAACGCGCTTTAAAAGAAGCCAAGTTGGGCCTTTATGAAATTTTGATTTTGGATACAGCGGGGCGTTTGCATATTGATGATGAAATGATGCAAGAAGTGGCTCAAATTCGCGATTTATCCCACCCGAAAGAAACCCTGTTAGTGGTGGATTCTTTGATGGGGCAAGATGCGGTCAATGTGGCCAAAGAATTCAAAGAAAAAGTTGGGGTCACTGGTGTGATTTTGACCCGTGTGGATGGTGATGCACGCGGTGGTGCGGCACTTTCTATGCGTTCTGTGACGGGTATGCCGATTCAGTTTTTGGGTGTGGGTGAAAAAGCCGATGCTTTTGAAATCTTTGATGCCAAACGTGTAGCCGATCGTATCTTGGGTATGGGCGATATTGTAGGGTTGGTTGAAACCGCCATTGAAAAAACAAACCAAGAAGATATTGAACAGCAAGCCATGCAACTGATGAGCGGTAGGTTCGATTTAAATGATCTGCTCAAACAATTCGAACAAATGGAAAAGTTGGGGGATATCAAATCTCTCATCGGGATGATGCCGGCCAAATTGGTGGGTAAATTGGATGAATCCAAAATTGATAATCGCTTAATCAAACGTCAAAAAGCGATTATTCAAGCGATGACACCCAAGGAACGCGCCAATCCTGAAATTATTAAGGCCAGCCGTAAGTTACGTATTGCCAGTGGCGCTGGTGTCAAAGTGGAAGATGTTAATCGTTTGCTCAAAGGTTATGAGCAAATGGCGGATGTTATGAAAAAGTTTAAAAAGATGGGACCTTTGGGGATGCTGTCAAAATTTAAGCAAATGAGCAGCATGCTGAAAGGAATGCCTGGTAATGGCGGGGGATTTCCTCCGTTTAATGTCTAACTACAACAGAAAGGAAAGTAAAAAATGTCAGTTAGAATTCGTTTAGCCCGTGGTGGCGCCAAAAAACGCCCTGTCCACAAAATCGTTGTGGCAGATAAGCGTTGTCGTCGTGATGGACGTTATATTGAAGAATTGGGATTCTATAATCCTCTTCTTCCAAAGGATAGCAAAGATGCTTTGCGTGTAAACGTGGAAGCCGCGAAAAAGTGGATGGCTCAAGGGGCTGAAATCACTGAACGCGTTCAAAAATTGTTTGCTTTGTTGGGTTTGTGTGAAAAGCCGGCCGTTCGTGAAACACCGAAAAAGTCTGCGCCTAAAGCGAAAGCTCAAGAACGTATGAAGGCCGAAGCTGAAGCTAAAGCCGCTGCTGAAGAAGCCGCTAAGGCCGAAGCCGAAGCTGCTAAAGCTGCTGCCGAACAACCAGCTGAACAACCTGCCGAAGCACCGGCTGAAGAACCAAAAGCTGAATAAGGATTAAAAATGTCGCTGATTGCTGTCGGTCAAATTGTGAATGTTCATGGAATTAAAGGGGTGATGAAAATCAAACCTTATTTGGTGAACACGTCTGATTTTAAAGGGCTAAATCCCTTGACCGATAAAGATGGCAAAAAACACTTTGAAGCCACATTAGTGGGACATCAAAAGGAATGCTGGTTGGTGGCTATGAAAGGCATTACCGATCGCACAACGGCTGAAAACTTCAAAGGGTTGGAACTTTACACCAAACGCGAAAATCTGCCAAAAACAAAGGAAAATGAATTTTATCATTGTGATTTGGTGGGCTTATCCGTGTATCAAGAAGATAATGAATTTGGAAAAGTATTGCGTGTGCTGAATTACGGGGCAGGCGATATTTTGCAAATCAAAACCATTTCCGGTCAAACTTTGGAATTTTCGTTTACC
>CAMZEQ010000027.1 GCA_947305835.1 uncultured Alphaproteobacteria bacterium
CCGGCTATTCCAATGTTGCGGTAGCCGGTATGGGTATTGCCAAACGTGTGGATGTCGTTGCCTTTTCTATTGCCAACGGAATGGCCCAAGGCGTTTTGCCTTTGATCGGTTACAATTATGCCGCCCAAAAGTTCAATCGGATGAAAGCCGCCATAAAGACCAGCCTGTTTTTCAGTTTAATTTTATCCGGTCTGACAACCTGTTATTTGTTCTTTTTTGCCACCGATATTACCCACTTTTTTATTGATGATAATCAAACCATTCGCTTCGGCCAATTCTTTTTAAAAGCCATGTGTATCACTTGCCCGTGCGTTTCAATTACCATGATTATCATCACAATTTTCCAAGCGGCCGGTTATAAATTAATGCCCATGATTTTGGCCGTATTACGCAAAGGAGGCTTGGATATTCCCTTAATGTTGTATTTTAATCATTTATATGGTTTAGAGGGCATTGTCTGGGCCATGCCGATTGCAGATGCTTTGGCAATGATAATTTCGATGGTTGCATTGCAACCCTTTTTACGGCATCATGCGGAGACTTATTCATGAAACGTGTTCTTTTACTTTACTTTTTATTGACAGGTTGCAATCATATCCCGGACATTCGATGGGACAATGAACTGATTGACGGGCGATTAATGTACGGTCATGTCCCGCCGAACACCCAAATCTATGTTGATAATACCACAAAAAACAACGGAACCAAGGGATTGGAAACTTTGCCGATAAAAGACGGAAATTTTGTGGTGGGAATCCCTCAAGACAGCAAGCAACTCAGGTTGAAAATTAAGAAAGACGGAAAAATTAAAGATCTTGTTTTCAATGTGTCCCCCAGAAAATGGCAAGAAGATTATGTTTCGGGATTACCCCCAAAAAAAGTGAATCCGCCGCCCGAAGAACAAACACGCATTCAATCGGAATTTAAAAAAATGCGCCAAAAACGGCAGTTATCCGATTTTAATCAATTTCCAAACCAATGGCAACGACCGTTACCTTCCTATAAACGCATTTCCAGTCCGTTCGGATCTCGACGTATTTTAAACGGAATCGTTAAACAGGGTCACAGCGGGACAGATTATGCGGCTGATACCGGAACTCCTGTTTTGGCCGCAGCTGACGGCAAAGTGGTATTAACACATACAGATATGTTTTATACCGGAGGTACAATTTTGGTGGACCACGGTTATGGTGTATATACCAGCTATGCTCATTTATCACAAATCGATGTTAAAGAAGGCCAAACAATCAAGCGGGGAGATACGATTGGTGCTGTCGGAATGACAGGACGCGCCACCGGCCCCCACTTACATTTCGGTGTCAGCTGGTATGGCGTACGCTTAGACCCGGAAGATTTATTCAATCAGATTAAATCATCAAACGCCAACTGAGACCACCTTGCATCACTTCCAACATCAAACATTTAAATAAGATACGATCATCATGCAGGGGGACACCCCTCTCTCAGCATCATGATAACAAATATTTTCAGATGAAGTTGTAGACCAACTATAATAAGACCTCTTTTCCTCTGCTTTGATTATGCATAAACCAAATGGCGATATTCTTTAAAATAACCTTATGTTTTATCCGACAGACGAACACCAACCGCTTTATAAAAATAAATCAAGTCGGTATACAATGCACCGGCCGATTTGATCATTTGAATTTGTGCTTGCAAACGATTTTGTTCGGCCTGTAACACATCCGTATAATCGATTAAGCCGTTTTTGTATTTACTGGACATCAGCTGAGCCACCTTATTCGCATGCTGGTAAGTTTCGCGCAAATTTTGGTAGCGCACACGTTCTTGAATCAAAGCCACCATTGCGTTTTTAATTTCACCGGCCGCTTGTAATAAAATTTGTTGATAGTTTAAAAGCTTTTCTTCTTTAACCGCCTTTTGAATTTCAACGTTTTCCATCAAAGCGCCAAAGTGAAAAATCAGTGCAGTGATAGAAGGTGTCAAAGTATCCGTATAACTGGAATGATGCCACAATTTTTCCCATTTTAAAGATTCGAATCCGAATAAGGCTGATAAGCTGATTTTAGGAAATAAATTCGCTATGGCGACCCCCACTTGTGCATTTTGAGCGATCAAATTTTCCTCGGCCGCTCGCACATCGGGACGTCGATGTAAAACATCCGTTGAAATGGCGGTTATTTTTTTTAAATCAAAACTAAAGGGCTTTTTTATCAAGGATGTTTTGTCTTCTTTAAACATTTCATCCAATGTCCCGGGTAATTCCCCCAAAGCAAAAGCCAAAGCATTTTGGGTTGCTGTTTTTTGGTATTTTAAATCAGCCAATGTGGCCATCGTGTTTTTAAGCAAATAAAGTGCCTGTTCCAATGCCAATTGACTGGCCAGGCCCGTCTTTTTTTTATCACGAACCAAATCGGTCATTTCACTTTGGATACGGATATTTTCTTCGGTTTGTGCCACCAATTCTTGTAAAGTCCGTACTTGAACATACAGACGGGCAACTTCTGCCGTTAAAGAAATCATCGTATTTTGAACCGAATATAATGCCGATTTCATGTTCGCCTCGGCTGATTCAATACGGCGACGCTGTCCCCCAAATAAATCCAATTCCCAAACAACATCCAACCCTGTCTGATAATAATCATCCTGTAACAACTGCCCCATATTTTGACTGTTTTTAACGGCGTTGTATTGACTGACGCTGTCCAAAGTTGGGAAAAGGCCGGATCGATCAATGTTTAAAGCTGCACGCGCCCCCCGCAACCGAGACAGGGCAATTTTCAAGGTGGGACTGTTCTGATGGGCTGTTTCGATCAGCTTATCCAAAGTGTTATCATTTAAATCTTGCGGATCAAAAAGTTGTTCTTTGGAAGATGTCGCTTCCAAAGCCTTTTCAATTTCGGCATTGGTAAAAAATTGGGGGCGTTCATAATCCGGCCCCATCATACAAGCCGTTAACAACAATCCCAAAAACAAAATAATCATTCGTTTCGGGGGAATAAATTTCAATGAAATTCGATCAAAAAAAGCAAAATAGGCCGGCACAAACAAAATCCCCACCAATGTTGCCATAATCATGCCGCAAAAAACGCTGACACCTATGGAACGTTGACTGGCAGCCCCCGCCCCGCTCGCAATCACCATCGGAAAAGTCCCCAAAATAAACGTCAAAGCTGTCATCAAAACAGCGCGAAAACGTTCACCCGCCCCTTTTACCGCAGCTTGAATCACATCCATACCGGAACGTTGATATTGGGTTGTAAATTGCACAATCAATATGGCATTTTTACTGGCCAATCCGATCAGCATAACGATACCCAGTTGGGCATAAATACTGAATGAAAGCCCCCAAATTTCTAATCCTGATAGGGCCCCTAAAATCGCAAAAATATTGGTTAAAATCACAGCAAACGCAATCCACCAACTTTCGTATAAAGCCACCAAAAACAAGTAGCAAAAAATTAAGGCTAATGTAATTAAAATCGTCGCCAAACCGGATGTTTTGACCTGCTGTAATGTCAACCCTGTCCACGCAATACCGAAATCTTTTCCCAAACTTGATTCAAATTTTTGTAACGCGTCAATAACCGTACCGGAACTGATATGTGGTGCTGTTTGAGCGTTAATATCCGCACTCAAATATTGATTAAATCTGTAAATAATTTTGGGCATTAAGACAATTTTTTCTTCCAAAAAATTTCCCACTTGGATCAATTGACCGCTTACATTCGGAACGTAAAGTTGACTGATATCCGGAATATCCTGACGCGCGCCGAAATCCGCTTGAACAATCACCTTATTAATTTGACCATCCAGGGTAATATTATTTACATAGCGTGAACCCAAATTATTTTGCATCACGGAAAATAAATCCGACAAAGCCACTTGATAAGCCGCCAATTTCGTACGATTAATGTCCAAATAAACGTGAGGCGTATCAGACGTAAAAGAGGAAAAACCGAAAGAAAATAAAGGATTATGATTAATAAAGTCCAATGTTTTGATTAGCGCGCGATCCAATTCATCCGGTGTTATACTTTGGTTCAAAGCGTTCAATTGGAAACTGATCCCGTCGGCATTTCCCACACCCGGAATAGATGGCATGGCAAAAAAATTAACTTGCGCTTCAGGACGATTAGAAAACTGTTCCGTCAGCTTTTTCAAAATAGAATCCATGGATAAATCCGGTTTTGTCCTTTCGTCCCAAGGCGATAAAACAATCGCAGCCATTCCGATATTTTCTCCGCTGGCTGATAACATACTGTTACCCGATATACCGATAAAAGATTGAATACCGGGGATTTGACGAGCCTGAAAAGACATATGATGCAATAATTTTTGGGTCTGATTGATGCTGGATGTTGCCGGTAATTGAATACTGGCCAAAATAATACCTTGATCTTCCTGTGGAATAAATTCTTCAGGAATTCGCACGAATAAAACCGCCAGCAAACCGATTGTTCCGACAGTTATTAATAAAGTTGTTTTCAAATGTTCACATAAAAAACGTACCCCTCGAATATAAAGATTTTCTCCTTTATCTAAAACACAATTAAACATATCCATCCACTTATGTGTTCGGCCTTTTGAAAAATTGAAAAAGATTGCACAAAGTGCCGGACTTAAAGTCAGAGCATTCACAGATGAAAAGAAAACAGCCGCGGACAACGTAATTGCAAATTGTTGGTAGATTTTACCCGTCATACCCGCCATTAACCCCACCGGAATAAAGATGGCCATTAAAACTAATGTCGTCGCAATGACTGAAGAAGAAATATCTTTCATTGCCTGATGAGAAGCTTGAACCGCTGACAATTTTTGATATTGAATTAAATATTGAACCCGTTCCACCACCACAATCGCGTCATCCACCACCAAACCGATAGCCAAAATCATCGCAAACAAAGTTAATATATTAATATCAAATCCCAATACATAAATCACAATAAAAGTTGCAATCAAAGAAACAGGAATTGTAATCATCGGAATCAAAGTTGCCTTTAAATCCTGCAAAAATAAATAGATCACAACCATCACGAGCAAAAAAGTTAAAAACAGAGTCATTAAAATGGCCTGAATGCTGGCCCGGACATAGGTTGTTGAATCATACACAATCTGAAATTCCATATCTTCTGGAAATGTTTTTTCCAAAGCGGCAATTTCTTTTCGCAAGGCTTTCATGATTTCCAAAGAATTGGAATTGGGCAATTGCGACAAACTCATCACAACCGAAGGTTGATTGTTAAAACTGGCATTTAATTGATAATTATCCGCACCCATTTCAACACGCGCAATATCTTTTAAACGAATCACACCACCGTTTAAATTGGCCCTAATAATGATTTGTTCAAAATCTTCCACCGTCGACAGCAATCCTTTGGCTGTCAAAGACAAAACCTGATTTGTTCCCTCGGGCGAAGGCGATGAAGACAAAGAACCGACACCGGCCACCTGATTTTGCGATTCAATCGCTTGAATAATTTCATCAGAATAAATCCCCAACCCGCTCATTTTTTGAACATCCAACCAAATACGAACAGAGTGTTGCGGCCCATAGATATTGACATCTCCGATTCCTTTAATACGCTTGAAGGGATTTTGAATACGTGTAAAGGCAAAATTACTTAAAAACAAAGGACTATAAACACCTTTGGGGGATGTCAGTGCGATAAAAGCCAAAACATTAGCCGATTGTTGATAAACATCTAAACCCTCTTGAACCACAATAGCCGGCAAAAAAGGTTTTGCTTTATCCAAACGATTTTCCACTTTTACCTGAGCCATATCGGGATCAACCCCCACATCAAAAGTAATTGTTAATGTATACTGTCCTGTGTCCGTAGCTGTAGATGACATATACAACATCCCTTCTACCCCGTTTATTTGATTTTCGATGGGCGTTGCTACTGTATCTGCCAACACGGACGCATTGGCGCCGGGATAATTCGCTGACACCACGATTTGCGGCGGCGTAATTTCCGGATAATGGGATACAGGCAAAACAACAGCGGCAATAACACCGGCTAAAACCATAACCAAAGCAATAACACCGGCAAAACGCGGACGTTCAATGAAAAAAGATGAAAAATTCATGGGCCGACTCCCTGTGCCGAAGTTCCCACCTGATCAGGAGATAACCATACGGTAATTATTTTTTCACCGGCGAAAAGACCTGATTGAATCCAATATTGATTATTGATGGGGGCTCCGATTTTCACATCTCGCTGTTGAATAATCTCATCGGCCAAAATATAAGCAACCGGCCCGTTCGGCGTCAAAGAAATCCAATTCTTATCCACCAAAATTCCTTTTTCAGAAAATAAAAATTGCACTTCTATGTAAGCATCCGGCACCAACCTTTTATCCGAATTGGATACATCCGCAAAAAACAAAACAGAATCCGTTGTTTTATCCACACGATTATCTTGGGTGATTTTAAATTCTTTAAATTGTAATTTTTGACCATCGGCCAGAGTAACCTGTAAAATTGCACGATTAAAATCAAAGCCTTGATGATAAACCGACATCGGAACGGAAAAAGATAAGCGAATCGGTGAAAAAGCGATAATGGTCGCCAAAATACGCCCTTCGGGTGACAGATATTCACCGACCGTTGCTGTTACATTGCCCACCCAACCGCTGATAGGCGCCTTAATTAAAGTATAATCATACATTGTTTGCGCTTGATTTTGGGCCGCTAATGCTTTTTGATATGCCGCATCCGCAGCTTGGAATTCGGTTTTAGCCTGTTCCAACTCCGTGGATGAAATGGCTTTACTTTCCGTTTTTTGCATCCGTTCATAAAAGGTGAGCGCATTGGCACGTGTCGCCTCTGCCTGACGAACGGCCTCTATGGCCTGATTCAATTCGGCCAACGGAATTCTTTGATCCAAAGTAAAAAGGGGGGCGTCGGCTTGAACAGCCTGCCCTGCCTGAACCAAGACTGCCTTCAAATATCCCGACAAATAAGGCACAACATCCACCGATTGAATAGCCTGAACAGTGCCGATAAATTTTTTTGTATAGGTAAAACTTTGTTCGGTCAATGTTTGGACAGGTAAACTCAACTGATTTGCTTCATTCAAAACGAAGCGGCGACCGGATTTCATCCGGTAAAAATATCCTGTCCCCGCCAAAAGCATTAACACAAAACAAATAATCAATAAATATCTTTTCATAAAATACCCCCTTTATCAAAAAGAGGGTAAAAATAACGCTGTCAAGAAAACCCATTCTTTGTGTGGTAAATTTTCTTTTATGCTACCATATTTCGAAAATATGAACTTTGTTTAGGAAAATAATCCTTGACTTTTTACAAAATTTTTGTTATAATCATCCACGGTTAATGGCACCGGTATATCCGGTGTTTTTTTATTAGCCGACATGTTTAATTGTATTCTTATTTTATCTGGCCGCCATCATCAGATGGGGGCTTTTTTAAAACGGAATACCTTTATTAAAGGAGAAAAAATGACAGACCACGTCAAAATCTATGGCGTTAAGCCACGGATACAATACACGGCGGACGGGACTTTGACAGAATATGAATTCCCGTTTGCTATTTTTAAAACATCAGATATTGATGTTTATTTTGGAGATTCCAAGAAAGAATCAACCAGCTATACAGTTTCTGAAGCCCGTCATTCGGACGGGGGGACGGTAACCTTTGAATCAGCCCCTGAAGCTGGTACAATTATCACCATTGTGCGCAACCTTTCCATTGAACGCACCAGCGATTTTCAAGAAGGCTCTACTTTGCGCGCCAAGGTATTAAATGATGAATTAGATTATCAAATAGCCTGTACGCAACAGATTGCCGAAAATCTCAATCGTTCCATGGTGCTTCCCCCATATGCCACCGATAATGATTCGGATTTGACCTTGCCTGTTCCCAGCGCTGGAAAAGCCATTGTATGGAACAGTGACGGCACAAACTTGGAAAATTCCACTGTATCAGTTAATTCTTTGGAAAGCGCTTTAAAGGGCTATAAAGAAGCCGCCGAAAGCGCTGCTTCCACCGCTACCACAAAAGCGGGGATTGCCAGTGATAAAGCTGATTTGGCCACAAACAAAGCTCAATTAGCCTCGGACAAGGCAGATATTGCCACAGCTAAAGCCTCTGAAGCAGCATCTACACTTTCCGCCAAAGCCAATAAAGATATGGATAATATCAGTACAACTGGCAAAGAAAGTATGATAGGATTTTGTATGCCTGATTATACAGCAGGTGTGTCAAAAACCATCGGAACAAGTTATACTGCCGAAACAAATGGTTGGATATTCTGTGGAAGACAAGCAACCTCTACTTCAACATCAACGCCAGGAAAATTAATCATTGATGGACAAGAATTTTCGTTTCATTATTTTAATTCCTCAAATGGCACAGTACGAAGTGGAATTTTTATACCCGTAAAAAAGGGATCCAGCTATAAATATGAAAACCAAGCAGATCATTCTAATGAATTCATCTTTTTCCCATGTATAGGAGGTTAA
>CAMZEQ010000028.1 GCA_947305835.1 uncultured Alphaproteobacteria bacterium
ATTTTTAAAAAGAAATTCCCTGTTGAAAAAATTTTCTGTCATAAAAAATTTTCGATTTTTATGATTGTTATCAGCATTTTTTTGTCTCCGATTATCCGTCATATGGGATCTGCTGGTCTTGATATTATGCCACTTATTCCTTTTTTAACTATTTTTTATTTGGCATACATTTTTTGGATTTTTAGAGAATTAAAAAATAATTATACTTTGGCATGGTCAATCCCTGCTATTATTTTAGCATATTGTTTATTTATCTTTTTTTGTAACAATTTAGTTTGTCCAAAAGAATATCCTCTTTATGAATCTGGAAAGTGTTATTCTTGTGGCGAATCAGGTTATTTTTATGCTAAAAATTGTTCTGTGTGTCCTAATAGGGTAGAAATAGATGGAAAATGTTACTTAAAATAGGAGGTCCCTAATGAAAAAAATCAAACAACGCCAAACACTTAAGACTTATTTATTTACGGGAATTTTAGTGACTGCTCCAGTTGCAATTACCCTTTACCTTTCTATTAAACTCTTTCTGTGGTTGGACAGCTGGGCAACAAAATTGATTCCTGCTAAATATAATCCAGAAACATATTTGCCCTATGGCTTGCCAGGCTTGGGCGTTTTGATTCTTTTAATTTTTTTGATATTAGTCGGTATGCTGACGGCCAACTATGTAGGGCGCTGGCTGGTTGGAATTGGACAAGGTATTTTAGGGCGAGTTCCTGTTATTTCCGGAATTTATAGCGCCCTTAAAAAACTTTTTGAAACGGTGATGGGTAATAACACTCAGGCTTTTCGTAAGGCTGTTTTGGTGGAATATCCTCGCAAGGGCATGTGGACAGTGGCATTTATCACAGCTCCTGTTTATGCAGGATTTAAAAAGATGCTTCCCAAAGATATGGTGACGCTGTACGTTCCAACGACGCCAAACCCGACGTCAGGATTTATGGTATATGTACCCAAAAAAGATATCAAGGAACTGAATGTTTCAGTGGAAGAAGCTTTCAAGATGATTCTTTCTATGGGGATTGTGAATCCTTCAAAAAAGCCTTAAGGCTATCTAAATCACGTGAAAGTAAGGCCTTTTTATAAAGACTTGTGTTGGGTTGTCCCCTGTAAAGTCCCATCATATGCGGAATAATACGTGTAATTCTTTTATAATTTTTTTGCATATAAGGAATCATTTTTTCCAAAATTTCTTCACGCGATAAGATCGGATGATTGTCATTATAAAAAAGTCGGTCCGCTTCTCGTAATTCGTAAGGATGTCCATAGGCCCAACGTCCGATCATTACCCCATCCACATGGCGTAAATGTTCTTGTGCTTCCGTTAAAGAAAGTACGTTACCGTTAATGGAAATCGGCATATCCGGAAAAGATTTTTTGAGTTTATAAACCAGTTCATAATTGAGCGGTAAACGTAATCTGTTTTCTTTGGGGCGCCAATTCAACTTTGCCTGGCGTGCATGGACGATTAAATGCTTGCATCCTGCTTTTTTGACGAGATCTGCCAAATGAAAAAGTTCTTTATAGCCATCCCCACCAACATCAGAAAGCGAAATTCGTGTTTTTACCGAAACAGGCAATTTTGTGACGGCACTCATTTCGGCCACGCAATCGGCAATCACTTCAGGCGTTCTCATTAAAATAGCCCCAAATTTACCCGATTGAACGCGAGGACTGGGACAACCGGCATTGATATTAATACCTTCATAGCCCCACTGTTCGGCCATCTTGGCACATTGTCCCATCAATGTTGGTTCACTGCCACCCACTTGTAAAATGACCGGATGTTCTTCGGGATTATAATTCAACAGCAATTCTTTGTTACGCCCCAAAATCAGTGCTGGACAAGCCACCATTTCCGTATATAATACGGCATGATGTGTAATTAAGCGCATGAAATAACGGAAATGACGATCTGTCCAATCGAGCATAGGGGCAATGGAAATCATCTCGGAAAAACATTGATTTTTTTGTGTCATTGCTATATAATATCATAAAACATAAAAAAAAGAAAGGATAAACCATGACTTTAACCGAAGAAGAAATGAATAAGATTCAACAATATCTGCGCCAACTTTTTTGGAATCCGGATATTAATATTCATCCCGGCACCGCTAAAGACAGTCCCGCCGAAGTTTATATCGGTAAAGAATTTGTGGGCGTTATTTATAAAAATGATGATGAAGGTGAAATTTCTTTTGACTGGAACATGTCCATTTTGAACGAGGATATTGAACAGTTTTAAGGTATGAAAACAGCCCTTTTTAATTTTGATTTACCTGAACGTTTGATTGCTGCACAACCCGTTGAACCACGGGATGTGGCTCGCTTGTTATATATCAATGGGATGAAGTTACAAGACAAAGGGATGTTGGATTTGCCCGATTTATTACTTCCGACAGATGTGTTGGTTTTTAATGATACAAAAGTGATACCGGCCCGTTTGTACGGATATCGTGGAAATGCTAAAATTGAAATGACTTTGTTTAAACAAAGGAATTTATCCACTTGGGAAACCTTGATTAAAAATGCACGCCGTTTACATATAGGGGATGTGGTTGAATTTACGGATCATTTGACGGGGATTGTTTCGGAAAAAATGGGAAACGGAGCTGTGGTGATGCAATTTAGTTTATCTGGAGCCGATTTTTTTGCTTATCTACACCGAGTGGGTACAATGCCTTTACCACCTTATATTAAACGTTTATGGGGTGGAAAAATTTCAGATAAAGCAGACTATCAAACGATTTATGCGCAACATGAAGGAGCTGTGGCTGCGCCAACGGCAGGACTTCATTTTACCGAACGTTTATTTAATGCGCTGGATAAAAAAGGCATTAAGCGAGAATTTGTGACATTACATGTGGGCGGTGGGACTTTTTTACCTGTGAAAGTGGAAGATACCGAACAACATCATATGCATGCTGAATATGGTGTGATAACACCTGAGGTCGCTGAACGTTTAAATCAATATAAAAAAGCGGGCCACCGCATCATTCCCGTGGGAACAACGTCTTTACGTTTATTGGAATCAGCCGCGGATGAAAAGGGGATTTTACATCCCTTTGCGGCAGAAACAGCCATTTTTATTACGCCGGGTTATCGTTTTAAATTCATTGATGCATTGTTTACCAATTTTCATACGCCAGAATCAACCTTGTTTATGTTGGTAAGTGCGTTGGCGGGACTTGATGAAATGCAGCACGCATACAAACATGCCATAGAAAAAGAATATCGTTTCTTTTCCTATGGCGATGCGTGTTTGATTGAAAAAAAGATCTAATCTTTCTTTTTACTGACTTTTTTTTGACTGCGTTTGGCAGAAAACAGCATAATAATAACCGATACAACCCATGCGACAATCAATTGGAGCAACATTGTAATAAAGAACAAAGCGATCAAATTTGTCCAAATGGATAAGTTCATATTATAATAAGTCAAAACAGGCAAGGGATATCCCAAATAACTGCAAACAAAATCAGTTCCCAATACACCCACATGGGCCCACATGGCACAGCGCCAAACAACACAAGCCGTTAATCTTCTGCGCACAGCCGGAATCAGAGCGATTAAAGCCGTAAAACCGACCAGTAACAAATAGAAAATCCACAATCTCAATACATAAAACAAGCCCAATACCGCAGGCGCCCAAATGGCAATGCGATGAAAATAATTCTGTATCAGCTCGGAATTGATTTGGCCTTTTTCAGGGAACTCAAAAGCTTGTTGCACGATACCGTTATTTAAAAAGCTGATTGCTTTACGGGTAATATAGATACCGTCTTGGATGGCTCCGACACCGACGAAATCACGATCTGTTTGAATGTATAACAATGGCATTCCGCCCAAAGAACGGGATGTATTCAAATCCACGGGATCAACAACCGTTTTATCTTCAATTGTAATTGTTGGCACAGAATCAATAAAATCTGTAACGATCGGGGAAGTAAAGGTGGCATTTAAAACATTACTTCCGGCCCACCAAACAACAGCCCCCACCATCAGGTTAAAGGCAAAAACAATCCACAAACCACGTTTAATTTTTAATTTCATTTTTCCTCCTTTAAAAATATACTTTATATAAGCGCTTTTTTATCACATTTGTCAAGAGCTATTCGGATAAAGATTTGATAATCAATTTATTGCATCTTTTTAAATTTCTCCGATGTAAATACCCAAATTCTTGGCGACATGAACCAACTCTGAATCAGTTGTTACAGGCGTATTTCCGATAGACAAAATTTCCGCCAAAGACAAATCCGTGACGTGTCCGTTTTGGTGAACAACAACACGATTCGTTTTACCTTCAGCCAACAATTCCACGGCATGAACACCGAAACTGGATGCCAAAATACGATCAGAAGCACAAGGGGTTCCGGAACGTTGAATATGGCCCAATATATTGCCGCGCACGTTAAATCCGTCATCTGTTAAACGTTTTACAAAATAGCTGGAAATACCACCGAAGGTATGCCCGTTAATGGCATGATAGTTTTCTCCTTCCGGTGTTTTGACCCCTTCGGCAACGACCATCAAAGCATGATTACGTCCTTCTGCTTTGACAGCGTTTAATTTTTTCAAAATAGCCTCATAGGTATAGGGGATTTCCGGGATAAGGGCAATATCTGCAAAACCTGCAATTGCTGATTGCAAGGCTAAATGTCCGGCGCCGCGGCCCATCACTTCGGCAATCATGACACGTTTGTGACTGGCAGCCGTTGTATCCAACTTATCCAATGCATCCATGACTACCTGACGGGCGGTTTGGAAACCGATAGCTAAATCAGTCCCCGGTGCATCGTTGTCCATGGTCTTGGGAATGCCCACCATTTTGACCCCGGCACGCTGACAATATCGACTGACAATGTTCATGGAACCATCACCGCCGATAACAACCAAAGCTTCCAGATTTAATTCTGTAACGCCCTTTTTAAAGCGATCCAAAATCTGTTCATCGTTTAAAATTTCGACGGAACCGTCATCTTTTAAAAATTTATGGGCGTCTGCCTGATTGGTTGTACCCAACATTGTTCCGCCTAAAGTCGCAAAAGGAAATTCAAAGTCCTTCATAC
Organism: uncultured Alphaproteobacteria bacterium; assembly: GCA_947305835.1. GTDB lineage: Bacteria > Pseudomonadota > Alphaproteobacteria > CAAHEQ01 > UBA3637 > UBA3637. The sequence continues at coordinate 5,070 of CAMZEQ010000028.1, forward strand.
TCATTTGGTGATAGGAAAGTGGGCGTAAAATCAATCCGTTGGTCGCATCATGAATCCCGATGACTTCCCATCCGCGTTCGATTGCACTGGAAACGACCGCACGAATTGCAGCATTTAATCCAGAACAATCACCGCCACTTGTTAATAATCCAATTCTTTTCATTTGTCATCCTTTGAAAAATTTTTTTAAGTGCTATATTTATAGCCCTTTTTGATTTTTTTTACAAGTTATTTTTGATTAAAGCGAAAAATTCTTACCCAGATAGGTTTTTCGTACCTTTTCATCGGCGATAATTTCTTTGGGTGTGCCACATTTCAAAACAACCCCATCGTGTAAAATATAGGCTTTATCCACGATACCCAAAGTTTCACGCACATTGTGATCGGTAATTAAAACACCAATGCCGCGATTTTTTAATTGTCCGACCAATTCTTTAATATCATTTACGGCGATTGGGTCAATACCCGCCAAAGGTTCATCCAATAAAATGAATGTGGGGTGTCCCGCTAAAGCACGTGCAATTTCCAAACGCCTGCGTTCGCCGCCGGATAAGGCCCGTGCCGGTGAAAAACGCAAATGTTCAATGGAAAATTCTTTCAAAAGTGCATCCAATTCTTGTTCCACTTTTTCGGGATTTTTTTCGTTCAATTGCAATACGGATCGGATGTTGTCGGCCACATTAAGACCGCGGAAAATAGATGCCTCCTGCGGTAAATAACCGATGCCCAAACGGGCGCGACGATAGACCGGGAATTTTGTGATATCCAAACCGTTTAATGTAATGGTTCCTTTGTTGGGTGAAATTAAACCGGTGACACAATAAAAGCTGGTTGTTTTTCCGGCCCCGTTCGGACCTAACAAGCCGACAGCTTCACCTGTTTTTACTGACAAAGAAACATCCTTTAAGACGATTCTTTTTTTGTAGCTTTTGCTCAAATTTTTGACAACAAGAGTGGATTCTGTCGTTTTCATTTTTTCTCTCCTTTCATCCCAGCGGGCATCAGTTGCCCCTTGATGCGATCACTGATAAGTTCACTTTGTCCTGTAATCATGTTGATAATGGCTTTTTGTCCCTGTATTTTATGCGCTCCCTGACCAATGACGACGTTTCCTGTTACCTCAGCCACCTGGGTTTTGGGAGTATAAATGGCATAATCGCCGGTAACGGTTTGTTTTTTGTTATTGATCACAACGCGGCCAAAAGCTTCAATTTTTTGGATACGATTGTTTCTATCATCTGTATAGTACAAGACAGCCTTATCAGCATTTAAGGTTTCATTTCCCTGGACAACACTCACTTGGTCCATAGCGGTGATTGTTTTGGCTGTTTGGTCGATTTGAATACCGGATTTGGCAGAAACGGTCATATTTTGTTTTTTATTTTTAAGGAGTGCGGTGGCCTTTTTCTTGAATAAAATTAAGTTCCCTTTATCAGCCATCCATATGCCCTGAGCATTTAATCTGCCGGCCGGTCCTGAAATGCTGACGGGGCTGTTACCGTCAGCAGTCCCTTGTGTATAATCACATAAAACCTGACTGGTTCTACCCACATAGCCTGAATCTGTTTTAATGTTGATTTGATCTTCAAAAAAGATTTGTTCCTGGCTTTGATTAATGATCGCATAGGGCGCATTTAAGGTCATTACATCACCGGAACTCATTTGATATGTACCAACGGGTCTTTCCATGCGTATATTGTCAGTTGTATCATCCGTTTGATGAACCGCAGGTGTATTCAGCGTCATCGGCAATTTTTTATTATTCACGCCAAAGAAACGTAAATTTTCCATTTCCACTTGTGTTTTTTTGCCATTAGCCGGGACAGCTAAAGAAAATTTGTCTTTGTGTTGGCTGAATTGAGGCCACACGACAATTAATGCAATAATCAAAAAAGCGAAAACCGGCAAACTGCGTTTGATAATCAAAACGCGTCGAGAATGTTGTTTAATTTGCATTAACCTTTTGGTCAGCATCTATACGACCCCGGCTTGTAACAAATGGTGCATGTGAATCAAACCGACCGGATGATTTTGGGCATCCACGACGAACATATTGGTAATTTTTTTGGTGTTCATGATGGCCACCGCTTCACTGCCTAAAATATCGCCCGAAATGGTAACAGGTCCCGGGTGCATGACTTCTTGTACGGTTTTTGTTGGCAAATCAGGGCTCATGTGACGGCGCAAATCACCATCGGTAATCATGCCCAACAATTTGTTATCATCAGACACGATTCCCACACATCCCAAAGTTTTTTTTGTCATTTCCAACAAAGCTTCGGCCATTGTGGCGGTGCTTGGCACCAAAGGCAAAGCCTCATCTTTGGCCATTAAATCTTGAACTTTGACCAATACATTACCCAATTTTCCGCCCGGATGACGGTCATGGTAAAGTTCCTTTGTAAAACCGCGCATATTCATTAAAGCGACGGTTAAAGCATCACCCATGGCCAAAGTTTCGATCATACTGGTTGTCGGTGCCATATTAAAAGGGCAAGCTTCGGGGGCTTCTTTTTTGTTTGGAATTTGCAATACATAATCGGCGGCTTTACCCAAAGTACTTTCCGGTGCGCTGGTGACGGCGACCAAAAGTACCCCGAAACGTTTGCAGTAGTTGATGATATCGAATAATTCTTTGCTTTCACCGGAATTGGAAAGAGCTAATACTAAATCATTTTTTGTCACCATACCTAAATCGCCATGGCTGGCTTCAGCGGGATGCACAAAAAATGCGGGCGTTCCTGTGCTGGCCAAAGAAGCGGCGATTTTTTTCCCGATATGTCCTGGTTTACCCATACCAGTGACAATAACACGGCCCTGTAAGTTTAAAATTTTTTGGGCGACGGTTGCAAAAGTTTCGTTGACGCGTTCAACCATCATTTCTAAAGCATTTTTCTCAAAGGTCAAAGTTCGTTTGGCAGATTCTATAATTTCTTGAGTATTCATTTTAATTTCCTTTCCCGGTGAACTTTAAAGAATATAAAATATCCTATCACCTTTTTGACATTTTTTATGTGCTTTAGTTTATTCAATTAAGTAATAAAATATACATAAGATTAAAGAAAAAAATTTCAAAAAAATCATCAAAA
>CAMZEQ010000029.1 GCA_947305835.1 uncultured Alphaproteobacteria bacterium
AATACTTAGATGACATTACCGAGCATTCAATATGCCAACCGGGATAGCCCCTACCCCAAGGGGAATCCCACTGCAAAATTTGATTTTCAAATTTAGAAGAAGTAAACCATAACACGAAGTCGGTGGGATTGCGCTTATTCATATCCTCTTCCACACGTGCACCATGTTGTAAACCTTCAATGTCTTTATGTGATAATTCACCATAATGGCCAAACTTTACAGTATCAAAATAGACGTTGCCACCTGCTGTATAGGCCAACCCCTTTTCTTCCAAGCGTTTCACAAATTCAATCATATCTTGAACATGTTCTGTCGCACGGCACACTTTTTCGGGACGAATGATATTTAAGTCCTTTTCTTCTTCAAAAAAGAAGTCTTCGTATTTACGGGCCAAAGCCATGACATCCATTTTCTCTTTTTCGGCCGCTTTCAACATTTTATCTTCGCCACTATCTTCATCGCTTGTCAAATGTCCCACATCCGTAATATTCATGACATGGCGGACTTTGTATCCGGCGCGCGTTAAAGTACGATGCAAAAAATCTTCATTCAAGTAAGTACGCAAATTGCCGATATGTGCATAACTGTAAACAGTGGGGCCGCAACAATACATACTGACTTGGCCTTCTGTAATTGGGGTAAATTCCTCTAATTGACGTGTAAGTGTATTGTAAAGTTTCATGATCTTTGTCCTTTTCCCATATTGACGGCATGATTTTTTGAGTAAATGAATGATCGGCGAGGGTTCATCCAAAATGTGGATATATGTTTTGCTTTTGGATCCACGACTAAATCGAAATAACAATCGGGTAAATTTTCCATAAAGTGAAATAAGTATACCCGATCTCCTTTGATATTTTGGAAACCGGCTTCATCCAAAATTGATTGATAAACTTTTTTTTCGCTCATTGTTGTGGCAATATCCAAAGAATAATACTTTGTTTGTTTTTTGGTATTAAACTGATTTAAGTGGTATCCCGTTGAAATAAACAAAGTGTAATCGGGTGTTTCCACGGAAATTCCCTGACCTTCCGGCCATTTTCTTTGCAAGATGGTTAAATTGTTTTTCCGATAGACTTCGCGTGAAAAAATGTCACTTTTTCCATCAGTTGTTTTTTGCCAATTTTCCAAATCACTCCATTGATATTTGGCCAATGTCTGTTCAACTGTTTTTTGGGTATCGATTTGCATGCTTATCCTTTTGTAAAAGGTTGTAAAAAGGTTTTAACTTCTTCGCCGATGGTTTTTAATTTTTCATCATTTCCTTTGGCTTGGGCTGCACGCACGATAAAGGCAGCAATTTGGTGCATTTCTGTTTCTTTCATTCCCATTGTTGTGACCGCAGGTGTCCCCAAACGAATACCGGACGGCAACCAAGGTTTTAAATCCCCGGGTACGGTATTTTTATTGGCCACGATGTGGGCTGTTTCCAAATCTTCGGCAAAGCGGCAAGCATCATCTACTTTGACAGCATCGCTGCTATGAATCACATCCATCAAGATTAAATGATTTTCTGTGCCGTTTCCGATCAATTTAAAGCCGGCATTTTTTAAATCTTCCGCCAATGCTTTTGCATTAATAACGATTTGACGGGCGTATTCTTTAAAATCGGGTGCCAAAGCTTCTTTTAATGCCACCGCCAAAGCGGCAATCGTATTCATGTGCGGACCGCCCTGTAAGCCGGGGAATAAAGCTTTATCAATTTTTTCACCCAATTCTTTCTTGCAAATGATCAACCCGGCACGAGGGCCACGTAAAGTCTTATGCGTGGTGGTTGTCATAATGTCAGCGTGGGGGAAGCATGATTCATGTGCTCCGCCGGCGATTAATCCCGCAATATGTGATACATCTGCCATCAATAAAGCGCCACATTTTTTGGCAATTTCGCCAAAACGTTTAAAATCAATACTCAGCGGATAGGCGGTTGCCCCACAGATAATGATTTTGGGTTTATTTTCCATGGCCAATTTTTCAATGGCATCATAATCCAATAAACCGTCCGGGGTTAAACCGTACTGAACAGCATGGAAGAATTTACCGGTGATATTGACCTTATGACCGTGGGTTAAATGGCCTCCGTTATCCAGGGCCAATCCCATAAAGGTATCGCCCGGAGCCAAAAAAGCCGACAACACAGCCAAATTTGCCGGCGCACCCGATAAAGGTTGCACATTAGCATGGTATTTGTCCGTTTCATCACCCACAAATAATTTTAAAGCTCTGTCGATTACCAAGCGTTCCAACTGATTTGTGTTGGCTTGCCCTTGATAATAGCGACCGTTGGCGATTTCGGCTACACCATCTTTCCATTTGTGCGGATAGCCTTCGGCATATTTATTGGTAAAGCAACAGGCCAAAGCTGCCGCCACGGCATCCGAAACGATATTTTCGGACGGAATCAGGGGAAGTGTTTCATTTTGACGTAAATTTTCGGCTGCAATTAACGCCGCGACATCTGTGTCTTCATCAGCCACCAAGTCAATGATAGAAGAAAGTTGTGCATACATGGATTAATCCTTTCGGTTAATGGCATTTCAGATATGTTTATCATATCATTTTCCCCCGAAAAACGCAAGGATTATTTTATGTTATCTCAGGTTTGAGATCATAAAAGATTGATGTTTTCTTGTCGCAATAATTTAACCGTTGCTGCAGGTTGTGCCGTTCCACGCACATCCGGCGGCTTTGCAAACGGCCGCTTTATTAACAATAGGTGTGGAATCGTTCGTGCCGCTGTTAATGGTGGCACAATCGCGATATACATAACGACAACTGCCTGAAGTCCACGTAAATCCGGCTGATTTACAGGCAACATCATTATCTTTACTGGGTAAATTGGCGGTCTCTGTATCCCATACACAATAAGTTTGTGCAATAGCTTCAATGGTTTCAGTACCCATTGTCAAACCGTCCCATGGTTCATTGGTGTTCAAACAACTGACCATATTGGTGCCTGACTGTGTGCCATAGCCCATTGTGACACGGAATCCCTTTGTATCATTTGTCCTGAGTGCGGCCGTTGCGACAGTCGGAGCATTATAGTAACTACTGTTTCCGGATGTGATGTCAGACAGCATAATGGTAACCTTAAACGGACATTCCTTGATATCATTTACCAAATTGATTGTCGCCTCTCCGGTATTTCCGCTCAGGGAATGGCGATGGTTATCCGTACCGGCATTTCCTGTATTTCCGGACAGGGAATGCGTATGATTACTCTTTTTTATCCCCGTTAATTTTCCGAAAGAAACGGGCGTAACAAGAATTGCTTTATTATAACCTGTCGGACAAGTCGGGCTGTCAATTTTTGTTGATTGGGTGGTTCCCAAGCTACCATCCTTTTTTAATTGCATCCAGGACATATCACACCAAGTTTGGTTTGTGGTTGTTCCGTTATTACGTAAAAAACTGGTTCCTTTACCACCTGTTAAAGTACATTTTCCGCGATACGTTTCTTTTAAAATGTAATTGGGTAAAATTTCCGATAAACGGGCGCCGCCACGGGATGTCAAACGGATATCATTCATGTTGGATGTATAGGTCGGATCCAAAACAAATCGTTCATTGGCTACAATATCGGTATTAGTTACTGCCGTTGTTTTTTCTTCTTTATTTGAAATAATACGACCATCCGCGTCAATGGTGATACCTTTTGTGTTGGCTTGCTGGATAACTCCCTCTTTTGTAATGGTGATATTTGCGCTTTTAGTGACCGGATCTGTTCCGACTTTCAAATCGCTGTTGACATAAACATTTTGCTGATCCACCAAAAATAAAGGCTTGCATGTATCAACACTTTGGAATATATCATTTTTAACCTTAAATCTGCCGTCAGCCAATTCGGTTGTGCCGGAATGCCCGATTTCAACAAAACAGTTTGCCCGACTGGTTCCGCCGGCGGCGAAATATTCCCAAGCCATCAGTTGATCTGTCCCTAAAGTTAAATTTTCCTGAAAGCTTGATTCACCTTCGGGCAGTTCGTATTCCGGTGTAAAAATGTCCATTCCTGTCATGGCGGCGTATGTTGGTGTTTCATCGTCCGTACATAAACGCCATGTGCCCAAAGCACCGGCAATAACGGAACCCGAAGGACAATCCGGCTCAGGTGTTGTTTCGCTTTGATATACACCACCGTCTGCGCCCAATAACAATGCGACACGGGCGGCCCGTTTAAAGTTCCACCCTGTTTGGGGTAAGGTAGATTCTTTATTGGGGACAATCACACCGTATAAAACCGTTTTTTGGGTGGCATCATTTTGTTTATAAATCCATAAACTGAAGTTGTAATAACCCGATAATCCTCCATCAAACCAACCGTCCGGCAGATAAGATTTTATACCCTGATTTACAGTCCCGGCCAAATAAGCGGAAAAGTTTTCATAACTACCACCCCCGTTACATGGTTGAGGAGCGTTTTCTGGTGTCGGACATTTGCCGATCAGTACGGATCGTTCGGCTTGAATATAAGCTGAAAAAGCTTCCTTGACTGTGCGTATTTCGGATGCCATCTGAATGTTATGTAATTCTTGGTTGCGTTGGTAAACTTGGCGGAACAACATGGCCCCCATAACCCCCATCAATGCCAATACGGCAATGACTTCCAACATAATTGAACCGGTTTGGGTTGTTCGTGACGGTTGCGATATCCCGAAACTCAATCGGTCAGATTTTGAACCGAGTTTCAAATGACATTTTTTAGCGGATATTTTTTTGAAAAAAGAAAACATTTTCATTCCTCCTGGTTTGTATAGCTAAAGCCATATCGTTTCGAATCCATTTTTAAATTTTGTTCCAATTCAGAGGGGATAAGCATCCCCTTGCGTCCCATCTCAGATGTTGTACTTAAGGCCCTATTATCATAATAACGCACGCCGTAAACATAAACCGGATTGCTGGCCCCCGTTGACGTGACGGACACATCGCCACCGCTGTTAATCAGGTTGCCGAGCACATCATTGACATTGCATGACAAAGATCCGACCTGTTGATTGTTTACAAAAACCTCCAGCTTATCCGAATGCCCGATCAATGTCAGGGCAACAATTTGCTCACGCATATCTACATCCGGGCTGGTAATCGCACCACATTGGTTATCGTTTACAAAAAACGTTAATTGCGGCTTATTACCGGTTGTCTGTTTGATATCCAATCGGCAAAGCGGCGAATGTTGCTGATCGTTTGCCTTATCGTCCAATTTGATGCTAAAATTAGCCGAATCTTGCGCTTTTACAAGCAAAGTTAAAGTAAAATCGTGGTATAATCCTGTCTTATTTACGATATTTAAGTTGGGGAAAGAAACGCCGTTTTTGGACGCCAAATTATCGTCCATATTGCTGACATTAACCGCATTTTGGTTGTTACGAATCATATCCGTCCAAACATTGTTGTTATAATCGTCTTGGCCGCGTCTTCCTTCCGCACCTGTTTTTAAATTGTTAATGCCGTCATAAAAGGCCGTTAAACCGGGAACATAATATTTGTTGGGCCCTTGCTTGACGCGCGAAATGCAAAAAAATGCGTCATTGCAAGAATTATTCGGTGCGGTACAGCCAAGTGTTTCCATGATGATTTGGGGAACTCTTTGGGCGCATTTGCCTTTGTCCCCCAATGTGACAATTTGTCCGTTATCAACACACCAATATCCTTTTGCATCAGTTGCGCTCTCGGTTTTTCGGCACAGTTGATCTTCGCTGTCCCAATATTGTCCGCAAGTCAGCACCCCGCAATTGTAAGATCCGCTGGTGCGGCGTGTTAAAGAATTACGCCAAGAACCATAGCGGCGCTGGCGATTGCTTTGTATTTTCGGCCACCATGACGGGCGTCCCATGTTGTAAGTAACCACGTAAGCTTTTTTAAAATACTCACTGTCGCAATTGGCCAAAGTTTCATCGTCTTGCAAGCAAAAAACATTGGTCAAATAACGGTAGGAACCGTCGTCATCCTTTGTTTGATCCATGGTTATTGCGGAAGTTCCCTGGCGATCCGATACATCAAGAAGCATCGCTTGGGGTACAAACGACAAAAATTTATGATCGTCCTGACTCAGGTTAATGTACTGTCCTGATTGATTTTTAAAATCGAAGCCCAACCATTGGGTCATATAGTCTTTGGCCGCTTGGTGTTGTGCCAAAAAAGAAACGATGAATCCTTCCGCTTTATACGCATCCAATTGCACTTGGTCATCCCGCGGTGAAAGAGCATAAAATAAAATGCCTGCCAAAAATGTTAAAACATAAACTAGATAAAGCATCTGTCCCTCTTTCAGACAAAATTAGCAATCTTTTATAAAAAGTGCAAGTAAAAATTTGGAGGATGATAAAAAAATCTTTTTGTATGATCGGGTGGATAACAGATTGTTTTACGGGAGAAAAATATCCTTAGGGGTAAGGCAACAAAAAACAGCCCCAAGTCAGGGGCCGTTTTTCATTTGAAATCGGTTATTAGCCGAGGGCTTTTTTGGCCGCTGCCACCAAAGCGGTAAAAGATTTTTCATCTTCCACAGCGATTTTGGCCAACATTTTACGGTCTATAACAATCCCGGCTTTTTTCAAACCGTTCATAAAGGTTGAATAGACCATACCGTTCGCGCGAACTGCCGCATTAATACGGGCAATCCACAATTGACGCATTTCGGTCTTTTTAGCTTTATGATCGCGATAAGCGTACTGTAAACCCTTTTCTACCTTTTCTTTGGCAATTCTGAAAACCTTGGAATTACGACCACGATAGCCTTTGGCCATTTTCAAAATTTTCTTATGCTTGACATGGGCGGTTGTGCCGCGTTTGACTCTTGCCATGGCTTACACTCCTTTCCCGTGAATGAAAAATTTCAAAATTTTTGCAACTGTTGTGCTGGCCGTTTGCATACGGCGGGCTTGACGGTTACGTTTATGCGGGTGATTCATCAACAAGTGACGTTTATTCACATGTCCCACTTTAACTTTTCCACTCTTTGTCAGTTTGCAGCGTTTTTTTACGCAGCTTTTAGATTTTAATTTTGGCATTTTCTTTCCTTTTTTAAAATGTTAATCACACCTGAGGGCAGCCAAATTTCATCAGCCCTTTTGGTAAACGCGGATATTATGTTTAAAATTATCTACACTCTCGGTCGAAAATCAGAAGGTCATCCTCGGGTGACTTTTTTTAATTGTGAAAAGGACAAAATGACTAAACCAAAAGTGTTTTTATCTGATAATGATGGTACGTTAACAGTGGCCAGACGGCCTATTCGCGGTGAAATGGCCAAAACGATGGTCGAATTTGCAAATACGTTTAAATTTGCTATTGTAACGGGATCCCCCTATAAGGACATGGTTGAACAGATGCCCCCTGAATTATTGGATAATCCCAATATCGATTATTGGTGTTGTATGGGGAATATTTTATATAATTGCGGCAAAGAATTGCATAATTCTCATAATACGATTGACCTTGATAAATTTGACCCGATTATGCGGGATATTTTGAAAAATTGTCCGTTACAGTATCATAAATCTTTTCCGCGTCACCATGAAGTTAATGCCAATTGCGCCATTAATTTTACGATGTTGGGTCGGCCCGAAGTGGGGGAGCCTTCCTTGGAAGATCGTCAAGAATATGTTCAATGGGATAATGAAAAGGGGCAGCGAAAATGGATTATTGACAATTTGGTGGAACAACACCCCGAATATAATTTTACCTATGGTGGTCAAATTTCGGTGGATATTGTCAAAAAAGGTTGTGATAAAGCTCAGGTTGTTCAATACTATAAAGACAAATATCATATTGTTTATTTTGGCGACCGCATTTACCGGCGCGGTAATGATAATTCCATCGCTCATGAAGTTGTGGATTGCGGTGGCAGTATTTATTCGGTCAGCGGTCCCGAAGAAACAATGCATATTATGCAGCGATTGATTCAGGAAGAAAAGAGTAGAAAATATTGACAAAATAAAAAGAATAAGCTATAATATCCTCTGATAAAAGGATAAGAGGATGTTTCTGACATATCAGCAGTCTCGGGATAAAGATTTGGTGAGTTATTTGGCCGAACAGGTTGTTCTGGAACCTGTTGTCAGTGTTAAGTGTTTGCCGGGGTCAATGGCCCATAATTACCTGATTAATCATAAATATGTTTTACATAAACTACTTCAACAATCTCCATTAGAACCT
>CAMZEQ010000030.1 GCA_947305835.1 uncultured Alphaproteobacteria bacterium
AAATCCGATATAAAATTCATCCGATCCGGGTCGGACTACATTAATTCGCGTATCATATTTGGGCGCATAGTGTTTCAACATTTGCCCCGGTGAGCTGGGTTTATCCGGATTGCCATCGGAAAACAGTACCTTTTCGCCCAAAAAATCTTCAATAGTTTCTGCGGCTAATCCTCCGGCGCGTAAAACCACAACTTGTTTGTGTGTCATATCCAAAATCGTTGATTCCACACCGACTGTACAGCTTCCGGCATCTAAAATCATTTCCACCGCATCGCCCAAACTTTTTTGTACATGCTGTGCTGTTGTGGGGCTGATGGTTTGAGATTTGTTGGCTGATGGTGCCACAATAGGGACGCCTGACGCACGAATTAAGGCCAATGCAACCGGATGATTTGGCATGCGTACACTGATTTTATTAAGCCCGGCGCAGGCCAAATCTAAAGACGGATGATTGTCTTTGCGATTTAAAATAAAGGTCATCGGGCCCGGCCAAAAGCGATTGGCCAAAGCTAAGACGCGTTCATCCGTCAACGCATATTCGCGCAAAAAATCCGCCTCGGCAATATGCGAAATTAACGGGTTAAAAGTCGGTCGGTTTTTAATGGCAAAAACTTGTGCAATCGCTTTGGCATCATAAGCGCTGGCCCCCAGTCCGTAAACTGTTTCTGTCGGGAAAGCTACCACTTTACCGGATTGAATCAAGGCTGCAGCCTTTAATATATTTGTTTGTGAGGCGTCAAAAATCATCTTTTTGCAAAAATAAGCCTATCTTTTTCGATAGGCTTTTAAATTTTTAAATTGCAAGCCTTAAGCGGCAGGCCATTCAGCTGCTTTTTCAGCATTGAATTGAACCCATTTTTGATCGGCTTCTTCAGAATTTTTAATTGCACCTTGGGGGCATTCCGCAATGCACATGCCGCAATCAATACAAGTATTGGGATCCACCACCATTTGTTTTTCGCCTTCATGGAAAGCGCCGACAGGGCAAACTTCCACGCAAGCCTTACATTTAACACAAGAATCGTTGACAACTGAAGTCATATTTTTCTCCTTTTTTAAGTTAAAACAGGACATAATATATCATTTTTTTTGGAAAAATCAAGCATTATTTTCTTGACTCATTCGATTGTGTGTGCTAAAAGCTAGGATAAAGCATGTAATGTTTAAGGGGGATTTATGAAACGTCTGTTTTCTTTGTTGAGTATTTTGGGGTTGCTTGGGATTTCGACTTTGTCTTATGGGGAATGGCGTCAAAATTCCGGTTGGTTATGGGCCGACCCGGATGAAAGATCATGCGAAGGCAGTAATTGTTATAAAGGGGATTGCCGTGAAATGATGTGCCAATACGGTTGTATAGAAGATCCGGAAGGCAAGGGGCATTGTGCCAGTTCGGGACAATCCGGTGAGGTTTGTTATGGGGGCTTGGGTTGTCAGGAAGGTTTAGTATGTTCCAGCCTAACAGATATGGGTATTTGTACGGGTGCTTGCCCCGAACATTCTTCAACGACGGAAAGTTCCTGGCAGATTGGCGAAACGGGTTGTTATTGTGAACCGGGATATGTGCTGAATGAAACCGATGATGGCTGTGTTGAAGGCAAAACCTGTTCTTCCAACACAGATTGTACAAGCGGTTATTTCTGTAAATATCCGGTACAAAACAATGATTGGTTGACATCAACAACAACCTGTAAAAAGCCGAATTTTGGTAGCTGTTCCCCCATTCAAGAAACGCGTAAAATAGGAGATTTTACAGCACCTAAAAGTATAGGAATTGATGTATATATGGATTTTTACAGTGCAGAAAATTGGTGCGCCGCTTTGGGAATGGAGTTGGCAGACGCCCATGAATTGTGTACAGATGAAGAATACAAAAAAGTATTGAACGGTGCAGGTGATTGTGGTTCTGGTATAGGGTATCGACATTGTACTGGTTGGGAATTTCCAAAAGATGCGGGGGGGGTCAATCGCTATTGGACAGCAACACCCAGTGAATATTTTTCTTGTGGCACATGGGCGGTAAGTTTATCATATGGTACTTTAGTCCCTTGCTACAGTCGTTCAAGTAACAAACATTTGGCGCGACCGTTGTGTAAATCCTCTGGCGTAGGTGAGGGTGCTGACTGCAGCAAGTCCCCCTGTCAAAAAGGCTATTTCTGCAGTCGGATTAATAATGGATGGAGTATTAATGAATATAATTATGCCTGTGCTAATCCTTATTGGCACAATTGTTACTCTGCCGGTAAGGGAATGGAAGTCACCTATAAAGGCGAAAACCTGAAACAAAATGTCCATAAAAATTTATCTTATTGGAGCGCTCAAGATTGGTGTGCTGCCCATAACCGTCATTTGGCTAGTTTATCAGATTTGGGGATTACCCCTAACGGATCCAATGGTTGGAATGGTGTCAATTGGGAAGAATTACAGGTTTTCTTTACCGGTTTGACTGGGGCTGTGGACCTTTTTGTTTCTGATACCCCTCATTATTGTGGTGCTTATACAATTAACAATAATGTTAAAGGGGTTAGTTCTGTCCAAAGAAATCAAGATACTTATATGTGGATGAAAGGTGGTCTAGCTGGCACTTATTCATCAGGCTGTATTTGTAAATAAGGAAATCACCGAGGGGATAAAAATATTCTTGATAATTGAATATATACCTTACCTTTTTTGGAAAAACAAGCATTATTTTCTTGACTTATTTGATTGTGTGTGCTAAAAGTCAGGACAAAGCATGTAATGTTCAAGGGGATATTTATGAAACGTCTGTTTTCTTTGTTGGGTATTTTTGGGTTGCTTGGGATTCCGGCACTATCTTATGGGGAATGGCGTCAAAATTCCGGTTGGTTATGGGCCGACCCGGATGAAAGATCATGCGAAGGCAGTAATTGTTATAAAGGGGATTGCCGTGAAATGATGTGCCAATACGGTTGTATAGAAGATCCGGAAGGCAAGGGGCATTGTGCCAGTTCGGGACAATCCGGTGAGGTTTGTTATGGGGGCTTGGGTTGTCAGGAAGGTTTAGTATGTTCCAGCCTAACAGATATGGGTATTTGTACGGGTGCTTGCCCCGAACATTCTTCAACGACGGAAAGTTCCTGGCAGATTGGCGAAACGGGTTGTTACTGTGAACCGGGATATGTGCTGAATGAAACCGATGATGGCTGTGTTGAAGGTTGCCAATCCTATAAAGATTGTGCTAAAGGTTACTTTTGCGATATGACGGGAAATATCACCTCTTGTTTGGAAAAACCAACAGCTGGCACTTGTCGTGAAGCCAAGAAAAAGCGTATCTTTGATGGTTATAACTTTTATACTTATGGTGGGGTAACTTCTCGTGGTAAATACAACACAACAGGAGGGATGGATTGGTGGAGTGCAATGGACTTTTGTGCCGCCATTGGTGAACCGACTGTTAGCTATAAGGATTACTGTACCAACAGTGGCGGAGTTGATTCTGCGGGGGCCTGTGTCGGCTATCGAGGAATTGGTGATTGTCCGGCTTTTTTGATTGGGAGCAATTCGAACGATTATTGGTTGTCAGACATACTGGAATCCAATCAATGTTACGCTTTTGATTTAACCTTCGGGGCAGACTTATGCGCCGGTAATGGGACAGATAAGACAAAGGACTATGATAACGATTCCCCGCGTTATGCTTTGTGTGGTAAGAAGGTCGGTTCCTGTCCGGACAATTCATCCGCCACTGTTCGGGAAGGCGCCCAAATCGGTACAACGGGTTGTTATTGTAACGAAGGTTTTATAGTCAATAATGAAGGAACAGGCTGTATAACTGCCTCCATGCAATGTGAAGTATATTTAAATAATGCAACATATGCCAATAAATGCAGTACTTCTGTTCATTCTTTACCATATGAGGTAAAATTAAATGGAAATATATGGTCATTCCCGGGAATGGGTGGCTATCATCTTGCGGATGCAAAGGTTATTTGTTATTACAGTAATGGGAAATCTGAAACTTTTTTTGATACATATTCAGGTGCCGGTAATTTTAGAACCTATAATAATACAACAGTTTGTACCATTCCGGCAGGGGAAAGTCTGACAAGAATATACTTTTACGGTAGCTGGGGAATATATGTTTATGCCACCAACAGTAATTCAATGCCTGCTGTTTTCACTTTTGTGCCAAAAAATGAATAAGCCGGACTTTCCTTTTATTTTTTTTAAGTAGTTTAATGGGATTGGATGACTTGTATCCATCCCCCTTGACATTCTTCTTTTTTTCTGCTATAATGCCGCTATTCCCCGAGAATGTGGAGTGGACGGAAAAAACCATCCATTCACGCTTTTGCAATTCGGTAAAAGACTATCGGGGGCAACTAAAATAAAGGAAAATAAATGTCTAAAAGACTACAATCAAAATTTAAAATTGAACGCCGTTTGGGCGCCAATTTATCGGGTAGAGCAAAATCTTCTTTCAATAAACGCAATTATGGTCCGGGCCAACATGGTGCGGAACGTAAAAAATTGACGGACTATGGTACTCAGTTGCACGCCAAACAAAAATTTAAGGGCGTCTATGGGAACATTTCCGAAAAACAATTGCGCAAGTATTATGCCGAAGCTATTCGTCGTAAGGGCGATAGTTCCGAAAACTTGGTGGGAATTTTGGAAACCCGTTTGGATAGCGTTGTCTATCGTTTAAAGTTTGTGAATTCTGTTTATGCAGCACGTCAGTTTGTCAATCATGGTCATGTTACTGTGAATGGTAAACGTGTGAACATCCCATCTTATTTGGTGAAACCCGGTGATGAAATCGCTGTGCGTTCCAAGGCCAAAGACATGGCGGTTGTTGCTGAAGCTTTGGCCGCGACAGATCGAAATGTGCCCGAATATATGACTTTGGATGAAAAAGCCATGAAAGGTACTTTTGTGCGTGTGCCAACTTTTACGGAAATTCCGTACGCCAGCCAAATGGAACCCAACTTGGTTATCGAATTCTACTCTCGGTAATCGGGAAACTTTTAAGAAAATCGCTCTGTTCTTACAGGGCGATTTTTGTTATATCTAAAATTAAATCAGGTGTTTGCGGAACAATTTGTTTTAATCTCATCCACGCCAATCGTGATTCATGGGGATTTGGACTGATGCCTATCAAACCATACACCTGTTTCGGATGTTGCATTAAAAATTCGGCTGTTTTTTCCAAAAAAATATTTTCGTTTTGAAAGAACAAAAAAGTCTTATCAACCCATGAAAGCCAAAGGTTTTGTAAATCCGTATTTTGAGCCCCTATGGCAACAATGATCCTATGGAAATGTTCTTCATAAATTTGCAAATCTGATAAAAATTGTTGTTGGAAATAATTTGGTGTTTGGGCTAAAGACTGTTCTGCTTTGCCGCCCAATATAGACAAATGGCGAATTTTTTTTATTGCTTTGGGAATGGCACCTTTATCTTGTAATACTTGGGTTAAGTTGGGATTTTCGGAAATACCGTTGCCCAAATCACCGTCCACGCATAAGATACGTTGTTCTTGATTTTGTAAAAAACGGGCTAATTTTTCGGTTTCTTGATAAATAGGGGATTGGTCAGCCGTTGTCATTAAGATTCTTTTGGCTTGAATTGAATTGGTAATTTTAAAATTATTATCTATAAAGGGCATTATTTGATCAAATGATTAATAATCAGGTTTTTGGCAATATCCAACATTTTTTGTTGTGCCGTCAGACTTTGATCGGATGTTGCGGGCATTTGACGGCATCGATCTGAAATTTCTTGCCATATATTAACGGGTAAATTTTCGGCAAAACGTTGGTGCAACTTTAACGGAGCTGTTTGCAACGCCCAGACAGCTGTTGTTTTATCCAAGTACTGTAACAGAATTTGAAAATTATTGTCGGACCATTTTGCCAAATCATCCAAATTCAAAGTACTCAAATGAATATGTTGTGTCGCTTGTTGATCTTGCTTTTCCATTTGCGCGAAAATGGCATCCTTTTGTGGAGAATGGGCCAAAATTCGGGCTGCTTTTTCGGGGCTGTCAGGTGCATGTTTTTTTTGTATCATATGTCTTAAACAAGATTCACTTTGAAACAGTAAACTTTGATAAGCCCGATTGGTCAAATTTTCCAAATGATTCATATGTAACATAACCTGACTGACATATTCATTCGGTAATAAATTAATTATTTGTCCTGATAATTCATTGGGGAATCTGTATAAAATGAAGGCGGTAACATCTGGTAAAATGCCACTTAAACCGTTGGCCAAACGAACCGGAGGTATTTGGGCTGCTTTTTGCCAAAGGCTTGCAGTCGGTTGCGCGGTTCGAATATGTGTGGTTAATTGTGCTTTTTTGTACAAAAAGACCAATATGATAACTAACAATAAAGCGGCTCCCATCAAAATCCCAGCGATACGAATCAAAGTTAAACGCGCCAAACCGAATGACCAAAAAGGTATATGGATAAACGGGATCATTCGAATGCTGAGGGTATCTCCTTGTTCAAAATCAATCCCCAAAGCATTTTCCACCAAAGTCCAAGCATCTTGTTCCAAAATTCGATTGGTGCTGTTCAACAAAATACTGATATGTTGTGTTTTTAATGCAGGCCCCTGATAGTGGGTTGTCGTGGTATTTTGTTTATACGGTGACGACAAATCTTTTGAAACAACGGTTTGATCAATTTGCTGTAATCTGACCTGAGCGATTGTTTCGATGTTTCCCGCACCGACGACAGGTTCCAATAACTGATTTAAATCCCTTTGAATTTGTTGCGCATATTCTTGTTGCAACTGAAACAGGGATTTTTCCCGAGCCGGGATCTGAAGTATAAAAACACACCATCCGATCATTAAAAAGATGCCGCTCAAAAGCAATATTTTGAATGTATCAGTGATCCGTTGATGCATATTTTGCCTTTTTTATAGTTTCCCTTCACCGAAATTCTACGTTTTTTTATTTAAAGAGTCAAGAATTATTTTGCTTTTTCATATTCCTTGTGCTATAATTTAAAACATGAAGTGGGATATACACCAATTTGAAACGCTGGAAAGTACAAATATGACGGCACGCGCTTGTCCGCCGGGAACGGTTGTGATGGCAGAAACACAAACAGCCGGAAGAGGACGTTATGGTCGTGCATGGCAAAGTCCGAAAGGAAATTTATATATGTCTTTGGTTTTGCCTGATTTGGGGAAAAATACCCCCTATATTGCTTTTTTAACAGCGGTAGCGGTAGCGGATAGTTTGCCCGATTTTAATGTGTCGTTGAAATGGCCGAATGATGTATTATTGGACGGTAAAAAATTGGCCGGTATTTTGGTGGAACGTGTTGCTGATAAAGTGATTGTGGGTATCGGGGTCAATATCATTTCAAATCCGACAGAAAATGTGTTGTATCCGACCACCAGTTTAGAGGGGCGTTTGCGTCCTATGACATTGGCAAAACGTATTTTGCTGCAATATAATACGCTTTTGGAATTATTGGATAAAAAAGGTTTTAAACCTGTTCGGACGCGCTGGTTAAAGGCTGCAAAAGGTTTGGGACAGCCCATGAGTGTGCATTTGGCTGACAGTGAGGCATGCGGTATTTTTAAAGGTATTAATGCAACAGGTGCTCTGTTATTGAAACAAAAACATCATACCCGTAAAATCACGGTGGGAGATGTCTTTTTAATTTAAATGAAGGATAAGAATATGGTTGATAGTCAAGAAGGAATTAATTTGCCGACAGATGAACTATTGTTCGTGCCCATTGGTGGTGCAACAGGAGTTGGAATGAATTGCTATGCCTATGGTTATAAGGGCAAATGGTTAGTTGTGGATTTGGGAATTGGCTTCCCAGGAGAAGATTTACCCGGTGTGGATTGTTTGATCCCGGATGTTTCTTTTTTGCGTGAACATCAAGACGATATTGTGGGTCTAGTTATCACTCATGCTCACGAAGATCATATAGGCGCAATTGGTTATTTGTGGCGAGATTTACACTGTCCGATTTATTGTACGGCTTTTGCTAAAGAATTGATTGAAAATAAACTCAATGAGGAAGGATTATTGGGGCGTGTGGAAATTTGTCAGGTGCCACAGGGGGGATTGGTTGATTTGAAACCTTTTTCGGTGGAATTTGTTTCTATGAC
>CAMZEQ010000031.1 GCA_947305835.1 uncultured Alphaproteobacteria bacterium
GGTGTGCCAGTTCAGTTTCTTTTGTCATTTTTATTCTCCTTTTTTAACAGTATAAAACAAATTTATTTATTTTTCAATAAATAATTACGTGCATTTGGCAAAGGGCCGTTTAAAACGTGTTTTTGTAAAAAGTAACCTGTGATTTTTAAGGCATCTTTTAAATCATTTTCATCAGCTGATACATTTTGCCAAAAAAATTTGGGCAGAGTAAAAAGTTTATCGCGATAGGGGTAACCTTTTTCAAAACTTACCGCACATCCTGTTTTGGGTGAAATGTAGGCTAAATTGTTTTTATCGCCGCCACCGGCACACTCAGATAAGGCCAACCCAAATCCGAGCTCAGAGAGTAAAGTAAGCTCAAACAAAATATAATTTTTTACATAAAGTTTATCGTTTAAGTTATTGATTAAATTAAAAACGATATTATATATATTTGTGTGTATTTGGCGTTCAGGTAAGGTGTGATTCAAAAGTTCACAAAGACAGCTTAAACAGCTTAAACGTCCCCAATCATCCAAATAAAAAGCAGATACAGACGTTAAATTTTCCAAATAAAATGTTCCCAATTGTTCCGAAAGTCTGGCTTGCCATCGTGCATTAACAATATCCGCAGGTTGGGGGGGATTTTTTCCTTTATAAACCCCCAAATAACGTCCGTTTTCTTTGGTTAATAAAGAGATGACAAAAGATTTTTCCCCTAATTTTTTTGCCCCCAAAACAATCGCATTTTCACTTTTGATTTCAGGCATTAAAATTCAATCCCCAAGGTTGATATTGATGAATATCTTCACCCCAATTTTCTCTGACTTTTACAAATAAAAATAAATTGACTTTTTTACCTAATTGTTTGCTCATTTCAACGCGGGCTGTTTGGCCGATTTTTTTAATCATTTGGCCGTTTTTACCCAAAATAATAGACTTGTGAGCTTCGCGAGATACTATGATGTTTTGTTCGATCCTGATAGATTCTTTTTGTTCTTTGAATGAAATTGGTTCTACTGTCAGTTGATAGGGAAGCTCCTGACGCAAATAAAGAAACAATTTTTCTCGTGTGATTTCGGCGCAAAAGAGTTTGTCAGGTAGATCGGTCAATTCTTGATCAGAAAATAACCAATTTCCTGTGGGTGCATGGGTAAGCAAGTAATCCTTTAACTCCTTTGTATTTTCGCCCGTCTGTGCCGAAATGCAAAATACGGCGGATATATTTGGGAATTGGTTCAATTCGCTTAATTGTTTGGCGATAATATCCTTTTTAACTAAATCCACCTTATTTAAGACAAAAATTACAGGCTGGTTTATTTTTTTTAAAATTCGGATATCTTCCTGTGTGATACCTTTGTGGGCATCTGCGACCATTAATTGCATATCGGCATCATTTAATTCTGTCCATGCGCAATCGATCATGGCTCGGTCCAGACGGCGTTGAGGTTTAAAAATACCGGGTGTGTCTACCAAGACCAATTGTGTGTCGTTTTCCGTTAAAATACCGCGCACACGAGAGCGCGTCGTTTGTACTTTCGGGGATACAATACTGACTTTTTCCCCAACCAAACGATTGATGATGGAAGATTTGCCAACATTTGTTTGACCGATAATCGATACGAATGCAAATTTAGTTGCCATGTTGAATTTCCTGTAAAATCAAGTAAGCGGCTTCTTGTTCTGCTTTTTTGATGGATCCGCCTTTTGCTATTTTGACATAAGGACCTGCAGTCACTTTAACCGTGAATTCGGGGGCATGGGATTGCCCATGTTGTTCGAGTAGGGTATATATCGGCAAAGCCCCAAAGTTTTTTTGGGCGAACTCTTGCAGGGCAGACTTTGAATCTTGCGGTGCATGCTCATAAGAACGCATAATCGGTTCCCAAATCGGCTGAATTAAATTTTTGGCTGCATCTAATCCCTGGTCTAAGTACAAAGCTCCGATGATGGCTTCACATACGTCCGATAAGACAGATTTGTTGTGGCGGATACATTTGGCGGCTTTATCAGCAAAGGCATCCAATTCCCAAGTTTTTGCGACCTTGGCTAATGTTTTACCGCAGGTTAAAGCCACAAAGCGTTTGGCCAACAAACCTTCCGCTTCATTCGGATAGGCTCGATACAGCATTTCTGCAACAACAATCCCCAAAACACGGTCGCCCAAAAATTCCAATCTTTCATACCCCGCTTTTTGACCGGCTAAAGCTAAATGCGTTGCTTGTTCATATAATTCGGTATTTTTAAAAAAAGAACGAATATTGTCCATCGGGCCCCCTAAATAATATCGGTGAAAAAGCGTTCCAAACGTAAGAATTCTTTCCAACGCCAGAATTGAAAAAACCAACCGTTGCCGTTTGTTGAATAAAATATTAAACGCGCTTTTCCTTCTAAATTGACTGACGGTACAACGCCGAAGTAACGGCTGTCCAACGAATTGTCTCGATTATCACCCATCACAAAAAAAGTATCTTCCGGGATTTTGACGGGGAGTGTATTGTCGTATTCGGCATTATCCGTCAATTCGTATATATCATGTTGCATACCGTTTGGTAAAGTTTCTGTGTATCGTATGTACAGATGATTGCCGACTTCTGTGGTCCATACTTCACGTTTTTTTTCTTCTCTTGGAACAATTGTGTCGTTAATGTACAAGCGTCCGTTGCGCATTTGTACCGTATCACCGGGCAGCCCGATAATTCGCTTAATGTAGTCTGTTTTGTTTTCCGGCGGTTTTTTAAAGATAACAATATCGCCGCGTTGAGGCGGGTTTTCAAAGATTTTTCCCTTTGGAATTACCGGTAATGAAAAAGGGAAAGAATGTTTGGAATATCCGTAATCGAATTTTGTAATGAAAAGATAGTCGCCGACCAACAACGTCGGCACCATCGAGCTGGAAGGAATATTATACGGTTCAAATAAAAAAGAGCGAATGGCTAAAGCCAATAAAATGGCCCCCAAAAGACCACCCCATCCCCCTGTGGGTTTTTTATCTTTTTGCGCCAAACTGCGATTTAGTTCTTCGATTTTTGAAAGCTGTTCGTTTTGATTTTGGGGTTGTTGGTTGTTCTCAGTGTTATCATTTATGTTTTCTTCCATAGTTGTATCCTTTCTTTTGGGGGTAATTTAGCACAAAATGTCATGCTTGTCTAGTAAAATAAAAAAAGATTGAAGAATATGAATAAAAGATTGACTTTCTTTTTGAAAAAGTGTATCTTGAAAACAATATTAAAAACAGAAAGGAAACAAAATGACAACAGGTGAAAATTTGGGGCATGAACAAAGGCAAATTCGTTTGGATAAACTGAAAAAAATGGAAGCCCAAGGAATTAATGCTTACCCGCACACTTTTAAACCGAATGCGACCGGTTTATCTCTGTCAAAAAAGTATGCGGATTTGGCGCCCGATACCCAGACCGAAGACGTTGTTGTGGTGGCCGGCCGTGTGCGTGCTATTCGTAATTCCGGTATGTTCATGGATATTTATGATGCGACAGGCAAAGTCCAAATTTATACATCCAAGGAACATTCGGAAGCTAAAGTTTTGGAAATGTTAGATATGGTGGATATCGGTGATATTATCGGTATTAAAGGAACTGTTCGTCGGACAAAACGGGGTGAATTGTCCGTCAATACGCAAGAAATTACCATGTTAGCCAAGGCTTTGTTGCCACTTCCTGAAAAATTCCATGGATTGACCGATACAGATACCAAGTATCGCCACCGCGAAGTGGATATGATTATGACGCCTGAAACAATTCAGACCTTTATTAAACGCAGTCAGATTTATGAAACAATTCGTCAATTGTTGATTTCAAAGGGCTGTTTGGAAGTTGAAACACCGATTTTGCAGTCAATTAAAGGGGGGGCGGCCGCAAAGCCCTTTGTTACGCACCATAATACCTTGGATATGGATTTGTTTTTGCGTGTGGCGCCTGAACTTTTTTTAAAACGCTTGATTGTGGGTGGACTCCCAGGCGTGTTTGAATTTGCTAAAAACTTTCGCAATGAAGGAATGGATACAACGCATAACCCGGAATTTACGGGGCTTGAGATGTATATTCCTTATATGGATTACAATGACATGGCAGATTTATTTGAAGAAATTGTTCGTAAAGCCTGTGAAGCAGTCAACGGTACCCTTCAAATCGAATACGATGGTAAGAAATTTAATTTGTCAAAGCCCTTTGCCCGTGTCACGATGAATGACATGATTAAAAAATATGCCGGTGTGGATTTTTTGGCAATTAAGACGGATGAAGAAGCCCGTAGTATTGCCGAAAAACTGGGCGTTGAAGTTGATGATAATGCTGATTGGGGACACTGCATGGCATCTGTTTTTGAAGCAAAATGTGAAGAACATTTGATTCAACCCACCATCGTGATGGACCATCCGAAATCCATGAATCCGCTTTGTAAAACACATCGCACTGAGCCGCGTTTGGTGGAACAGTTTGAACCCTATATCAATGGCAAAGAAATGGGAAATGCCTATACAGAACTTACCAATCCGCTGGATCAACGCGAACGCTTTGAAGAACAAGTGAAAGCGCGTGAAGCTGGGGATGAAGAAGCTGATATGATGGATGACGATTTTGTGGAAGCTTTGGAGCACGGTTTGCCACCCACGGGGGGAATGGGAATCGGTATGGACAGATTGGTTATGTTTTTAACGGGTAATACATCCATTCGGGATGTCATTGCTTTCCCCACAATGCGCAAAAAATAAGGAGGAGAATACGGATAAGAAATGCTAAAAATAAAAGTGAAACTTGTAAATTCAAAAAAGGAGGAAATATAATGAAGGAACTTTTTAATAATTTAATGAATTTGGACAAACCTGTTTTAACCCAAAAATTGGCGCCGATGTTGGCCCCTTTTGCCAGACTGATTTATATCGTGGGATTGGTGATTTTAACGCTGGTTGTTTTAAGCCTTTTAGCCTTGTTATTCAAGGGTAATCTTTCGGCGTTTTTGGTCGGTTTGATAGGTGTTTGTGCCGAATTTGCACTGATTCGTATGTTCTGTGAGTATTTGACAGCGCACAGAAATAGGTAAAGAGATTTGTTCTCGTAGCTCAGATGGATAGAGCAACAGTTTCCTAAACTGTGGGCCGTGGGTTCGACTCCCGCCGAGAACACCATCTTCAGGTGTCTGTTATGTTTATTCAAGATGTTCAGGCGACGGCGATTTCTTATCATGGAAAAGCCCTTTTAATACAAGGGCCCAGCGGTGTCGGTAAAACACGTTTAGCATTGCAATTGATAGAGCGGGGGGCTAAGTTAATCGGCGATGATTGTGTGAGTGTATTTATAAAAAAAAATCAATTGTATTGTAAAGCAAAAGAGAATTTTAAAGGGGTTTTGGAAATTCGGGGATTGGGTTTGGTAAAAGGATTTAAGGTAGCTGAACCAAGTCCGGTTTTATCTTTGATTCGCTTGCATCCCGAGAAAGTGGAACGTTTGCCAAAAACAAAAAAAATCTCGCTTTTGGGTAAAAAAGTACCTGTTTTTGATTTTTATGCTTGCGAAACGAATGATATTCAAGTATTATATCTCACAAGAATTTTAAACGGGCGTTTTTCGCTTTTAAAGGAGTCGGAATGCTAGGTATTGTTTTGGTGGCACACAATGATTTGGCAGAAGCCATAAAGACTGTTGCAGAACATGTTGCAGGTCCTTTGCCCGATTTGTTATGTGTGTCGGTTAAACCGGAAGATGATATAGAATTGAAGCGCAATGAAATTGCTCAAAAAATAAAGATTTCCGATAAGGGTAAAGGGGTCGTTTTATTGACGGATATGTTTGGGGGAACTCCTTCTAATTTGGCTATTTCTTTGATGCAAGAGGGAAAAATTGAAGTTATTTCCGGTATGAATGTGCCTATGTTGATCAAGTTAATTCGAATGCGCAAGAAATCTTTGTCTGAGGCGATTTTGGCTTCAGCGGAATCGGGCCAACATTATATTATGGTGGCATCACAATTTTTGGGGAAGAAAAATAATGGTAAAAACAACGGTTAAAATTCAAAATGTACGAGGATTGCATGCACGTGCGACGGCCGCTTTTGTCAAACTGGCGGATGTTTTTTCCGGTGATGTTTATGTCACCAATTCGGAAGGTTTGCGTGTTTCGGGTAAATCTATTATGGGGCTGTTGATGTTGGGGGCACCGATGGGATCTTCTTTGACTTTGGAAGTCGAAGGTGATGGTGCAGATCAAATGATGGGCCAATTGGTGGATTTAATTAATAACAAATTCGGGGAAGAAATATGACAGAAAAAGGACAAAAGATAATTGTCGGTTTTTTACTGTTTGCTTTGTTGGCCGTATGTTTTTTCTGGGCCCATAATACATCCGTTAAAGAACAAAAAAAAGATGACTTTTTATTATATGCTTATTTTTCCAAAACAGACGGATTAAATATCGGGGCGCCGGTGCGTATGTCCGGTTTGCCGGTGGGACATGTTTTTGCCTTGGATTTTGGGGATAATTTTTTGGTCCGTGTTACTCTTTCTTTTGATAAAAAATACGCATTACCTGTGGATTCGTCTGTTTCCATTGAAACGGATGGTATTTTTGGCGGAAAGCATATTGAATTGATTCCGGGGGCAGATGATGAATTATTATCATCCGGGGATGATTTGGTATATACTCAGGATGTTTTGTTATTGGATGAATTGCTGAATAAGCTGAATGCTTATATGGAACATAAAAATGAACAAAAAGGAGTTGTCGATGAAAAAGAATCCGATTGAAACAATTTTAGGTTTTTGTGTTTTGATTTTTGCTGTTGTTTTCATGATTTATGCCGCAGGCAGGGTAGATACGCGTCATGTGGGCGGCTATAATGTTTTGGCCAATTTTTCCAAGGTTGGGGGCTTACAGGTTGGCTCTGATGTGATGATTTCGGGAATAAAAGTCGGGACTGTTTTAAAAACAGAATTGAATAACGAAGATTATACTGCGGATGTGTTATTGACGATTGATTCAAAAATTAATTTGCCCATTGATACGGTGGCCGGTATTTCGGATGCGGGTTTAATGGGGGATAAGTATGTACGTTTAGAGCCGGGTAAAAGTCGCGCTTTATTGAAAGACGGTGATAAAATTATGAATACAAAAAACTATAAATCTTTGGAAGACAGCGTTTCTGAGTTTATTTTCTTATCAACAAAGTAGGTTTTAATGCAAAAATTATTTTTCCTTTTATTGATATGGACTGTTTCTGCTACAGCGGCAACAATACCGACAGATACGGTTGTTTTGCAGGCAATGGATAAAGTCACCGGGCGTGTACGGAAACTTTCTTTGCCCGTGGGCGAAAGTATTGATTTCGCCGAATTAACAATTACGGTTGATAAGTGTTTAACAAAGACACCGGAAGAAACGCCGGAAAATGCGGCATATTTACATGTTGTTCAAAAAGAAAAAGAGCTTTTTTCAGGTTGGATGTTTTCGTCTAATCCTGCAATATCTGCTATGGAAGATCCGGTTTATGATATTTGGGTGGTTTCATGTGTATCGGAACTTTCCCAAGATTCTGCTCCTGCACCTGTTTCTGAAGAACCTGTTGAACAGATCAATGAAAATGACATTGAAGACTAAATTATTATAGCGTTCTGTTTTAAAAAATCCGGTAGATTTAATCAAAAAAATTCAAGACTTGAATCAATTTTTTGCGCAAATCTTTGCGGTGAACAACTTGGTCCACCATGCCGTGTTCCAATAAATATTCGGATTTTTGAAAATCAGGTGGTAAGCTTTCATGAATTGTTTGTTCAATAACACGAGAACCGGCAAAACCGATAATGGCTCCGGGTTCTGCTAAAGTAATATCTCCCAACATGGCGAAGGAAGCTGTTACCCCTCCCGTTGTCGGATTTGTTAAAACAGTAATATAGGGAATCTTTTTCTTATTGAGCTCTTTAACAGCGATGGTTGTTCGGACCATTTGCATTAAAGACAAGATACCTTCCTGCATACGTGCACCACCACTGGCCGGCAAGAGAATCAAGGCAGCCTTTTGAATTTCGGCCAATTTTGCAGCCGTAATAATGGCTTGACCGACGGCCATTCCCATTGAACCGCCCATAAAGTCAAAATTAAAAAC
>CAMZEQ010000032.1 GCA_947305835.1 uncultured Alphaproteobacteria bacterium
GCCAAACCGATACCCAGCGTCACACCAAAGCCGCGCACAGGACCGGAGCCCAACCAAAATAAAAACAAAGCAGCAAACAAAGTTGTCAATTGACCGTCAAAAATTGCCCCGAAAGAACCATTAAATCCTCTGGTAATAACTTCGGACGGAACCGTCACACCATGCGCCATTTCCTCTTTCATGCGTTCATAAATCAACACATTAGCATCCACAGCCATGCCGACAGTTAAGGCAATTCCTGCCAATCCGGGCAAAGTCAATGTAGCGCCCATTATGCTGAGCAACCCAAATAACAAAACCCCATTGGTAATCAGCGTTAAATCCGCAATAATACCAAAAAAACCATAAACCAAAATCATGAATAATAAAACCAAAGCCAAACCGATCACACACGCAATGGTTCCGGAACGAATAGAATCTTCACCCAACCCGGGGCCGACCACGCGTTCTTCCACGACCGTCAATGGCGCAGGTAAAGCACCCGAACGCAACAACAATGCCAAATTATTGGTTTCTTGAACCGTAAAAGACCCCGTAATGACACCTTGTCCGTTAGGAATCGCAGATTGAATGGTCGGTGCTGAAATCACCTGTCCATCCAATACGATAGCCAAACGACGCCCGATATTTTCGCGTGTCGCACGGGCGAATTTTTTCGCACCGGCTGATTTAAAGCTGAAAGACACCGACGGCCGCCCCTGATCATCGTAAGAACCGCGTGCATCATCCAAACTTTCACCGCCGACAACCACAGCACGTTTTAAAACAACATAACCCATATCATCGCTGGTTGCCAACATCGAATCAACGGGCATTTGTCCGGCTTGTGCCGATTGAACAGATGTTTCTTCATCCACCAAATGGAAAGTCATTTTGGCTGTACGTCCCATCAAAGCTTTTATTTCGCTCGGATCTTGAATACCGGGCAATTGAATAACAATACGATCCAAACCTTGGCGTTGAATTTGGGGTTCTTTGGTGCCTAATTCATCAATTCTGGTACGCACAATCTGCAATGATTGATCCACGGCCTGAGATTTCATTTTTTCCAAAGCTTCATCCGTATATGTAACAGTTAAAGAATTCCCGGCAGATTGAATATCTAAAGGTAAACTTTCTTGCTTATGAATAACAGATTTAGCCGCAACCAATTGTTCACCTTTCAAAATTTTAACACTCATTTGACCATCATGGACGGTAAGACCTGAAAATTTAATTTTGCTTTCACGAAGAGCCGAACGTGTCAAATCAGCCAGCGATTCCAACTTTTCGGCAATCAAAGTATTCGTCTGAACTTCCATAACCAAATATGATCCACCTTGCAGGTCCAACCCCAAAGTAACAGGATGATACCACGAACGCATATGACGCGGCAAATCATTATAGACCCGAGCCGGCATAAAATTAGGTGCTGCAAAAAATGCACCCAAAGCCACAACAATACAAATCGCGATAATTTTAATTTTTGAATATCCAAACATCTTATTTTCCTTTTTTAACAGCTTCTTCTTTATTTAAAACATCCGTGACATACAAACGCATCACTTGAATATCTGTTTCTTTGGCCACGCGTACGGTCAACAAATCATCATTGGCAGCAACAACCTTACCTACAATACCACTCACCAAAACTTCATCACCCGGTTGAATGGCTTGCAAACGCGCAATCTGCTTTTTGACTTTTTTTTGTTGAGGACGAATCAATAACAAATACAAAATTCCCATCACCAAAGCAAATTGAACAACCATTGAAATCAGATTGTCACCTGTTGCCGCAACGGCGGCTGTTTGGGCATAAGCTGAAGCAATAAACATTCTTTATCCTTTCTTTTTTTTGATTTTCATAGCACTTTCTGACAATAAATTCAAGTTTTTTATTCGGGTGTGCATCCATCCTGTTCCGGTGGCGTTTGATCCACCGAAGGCGTGGTATAAATACCTTTAAGCCAACGCCCTAAATCAACATCTGCACACTGTTTGGAACAAAAGGGCCGATAATCGTACACTGCCGGCTTACCACAAATCGGGCATTTTACCGAATCAGTCTTTTTGGGCATATTCACGTTCACGTCTTTCACGTTTTTCTTGTTCTTCCAAGCACAAGGTCGCCACGGGACGTGCATTTAACCTGAGCAATCCGATCGGTTCGCCGGACACCAAGCAGTAACCATAAGTCCCTTTTTTGATTCGATCCAACGCCGCATCAATTTTATCAATTAACTTGCGGATACGATCGCGAGAATGCATATCAATCACTTGATCCATCTCATTGCTGGCCCGATCATTCATATCAGGTTCTTGCAATTCTGTTTCCTGTAATTCGATTAACAAACGCGCAGATTCACGAAACAATTCATTACGCCAATTTTCCAACTTTTGACGAAAATACTCCAATTGACGTTCGCACATGTATTCTTCGTCTTCTGACGGTTTATAACCTTGCGGTAGTTCAACAGTCATTACGGCCTCCTTCGTTTAAAAGTTCGGCGCATAAATAGCTTTTTTTTCAAAAAAAGTCAAGCACTATTTTTACGATTTCAAGATTTTTGATCAAAGACACGATAAATAAAAACAGCCGTGCGAAAACCAAATATACGGGAAACCACTTTGCAATGGATTTTCCAACCTGTTATTTCAAAAATTTCAGAAATTACAACAGCCGATTTTTTCATGGATTCTTTTAATTTTTCTGCAAATTCAATTTTTGATGACCAATAACAAATTGCCACATCGATATGTGATAGATCTTCCTGCATCAAGTCAGTTAGAAATACCCGCACATTAGGGTATTTTCTCAATCGATACCGGGCCAAACGAAAAGGCAACGGATTCCATTCATACCCGATAAATTGATGCTGGGGAAATTGACGTGCCAAGCGAAATAACAACCGACCGTCTCCGCATCCCAAATCTGCCACTACCAAAGGTTTTGATGAAGCTGATAAAATTTTTTCCGTTTCATTCAGCAGTGTGCGTTTAACTTTCCCCAAAGAAGGCAAATATGGCGGATAACGCCATCCTTTAAAAACAAAGAAAGAAACAACGATATATAATAGGAATATCCACGCCAAGATATAAAACAAAAAGGCAAACAAACAAGCCATGGTTTCTTATACCATGGCTGAATCGAAAAAGCAACTACATTTTTATAATACCTCGCGAAAAAGCATAAGTTGCAAAAATCGCCACCAAAAAAATAAGAACGGCCAACACCTTTTCTCCATAGGAAAAAACACAGCCGGACTTAATATTCTCACGTTTGGCACGAACATAAATGGGTAATCCCAAAGCAATAAAGACGATTGCCATCAGCATATATTGAAGGCCAGCAGCATAAATCAACCAAACGGCATAAACACTGCCTAAAATACCGGTCATCTTTGCCATCCACTGAGAATTAAGCGGTAATTTTTCTTCATCACAAATTTTCCATAAATATAAACAGGAAAATAAATACGCCGGCAAAACCATTACCCCCGTAATAGAAAGCATCGTATTCCAAGCATTATTTGAAAAGTATACTAAAAACATTGCTAGCTGCATCAACAAACTGGTCATCCATAATGAAACCGAAGGTGCCCCTTTTGCATTTTCATGAGCAAAGCATTTGGGGAAAGTGCCGTTTTGTGCCATACTTTGGGGCATTTGAGCTGTAATCATAGTCCAAGAAAGCCAGCTGGATAACACGGCTATAATCAATCCAACATTCATGAGCCAGGCACCCCAGGGACCAACCACGTGTTCCAAAACACCGGCAGTGGAAGGATTAGCAATTTTGGAAAGTTCTGCCTGATTCATAAAACCATAAGGTAAAATAGAGAGCAAAACATAAATGGCTAAACAGCCCAAAAAACCCATGATGGTTGCAAAGCCCACATCCCTTTGACTTTTTGCCCTGCCCGACAAAACCACCGCTCCTTCTATACCGATGAAAGACCACAGTGTCACCAACATACAGTTTTTCACCTGATCACCCACAGAACCCAAATGTCCATACCCTAAACGCCCCCAAAAATTAAAGTCAAATTTATCCAAATGAAACACGAACATCATAATGATGCAAAATAAAATTAACGGTACAATTTTAGCAATTGTGGCAATTAAATTGATTTGGGCGGCCTGTCGAACACCACGCAACACCAACCAATTAAATCCCCATATCAACAAGGATCCACCGATAATACTGGGTAAATTATTTCCCCCCGTAAAAACACCCGGGAAAAAATAATTTAATGCGTCCATTGTAATAACGGCATAGCCTACGTTACCGAAAATCTGGCAAAGCCAATAACTCCAACCGATATTAAACCCCATATAAGAACCGAAACCTGACCGAGCATACATATAAATACCGGAAGTCAAATCCGGCTTTAAGTTGGCAAGCAATCTGAAAGTATTTGCAATAAACCATATTCCTAAACCGGTAATCAACCAAGCCAGAAAAACACCCCCTACACTGGCTGATTGGGCCATGTTTTGAGGAAGCGAAAAAATACCGCCCCCGATCATCGAACTGATTACAATACCGGCCAAACCGAAAACCCCCAGTTTACCGGCTGTATTGATTGTATTTGTATGTTTCATGAAAAATCCTTTTTATAAAAAAAATCCCCGCCCGATAAAGACGGGGAAAGTTGTTATTTTTTAAAATTCGGTGCCCCCGGCATTGCCAAAGGTGCATATTCAAAATTTAAAAAGCCCAAAGCGGTCAAACAATAGCCAAAATTTTGAGTCACATTTAAATAGTTATGATAAAATTGAAAGTCACTGTGTTGTTGGCACCCGCGAATTTCCAATTCATGATTCAAAGATTTTGTCAACCACATTTCACAATGGGATTTAGCAATATCGTCGTTAATATAGGTGTCAAAGTATTCCACATACTCAGCCGCCCATCCGCCGATAAACTTACCTTTTTTATCTTTTCCCCATACAATACCGACACCGGTCGCAATGGCTTTATGATCTGATGAACGAGCACCGTTACCCGCCATGATAACTTCCAAAACAGCCCCATGTTTAAACTGTTTTTCCACCTGGTCCACCGGCACGATATTGCCGTATAATTCCGGCGGCAAAACAGATGTGTATGGGATAACGTTAAAGTCTTGAATTTTAGCCTGTAAAAGCGCCGAATCATAACAAAATGTTTCAAATGGTTGCGGCGGAATACCATCATCCGCCTGACCGGCACCGCCCGTATGAAAAGCAAGTGTCGGATATCTGGTTCCTAGTTGCATATTTTTCTCCTTTTTTTGGTTTACGTTCAAATCCCCGTGATTCAAACTGATTTTGATATGTCCGTTCGGATAAAAAAAATCAATATGATCAAAAGAGTGTAATTTTTTATAAAAAAGCTCTTTACAATTGCATCAAAATGTGCCATCATACCTATTGAAAGGGGTAAGAAAGTGACCGTTCAATTTCAGAAAGTTGTACCGTCTGAAAATGATATTCGTTTGGATCGTTGGTTCAAGCGCCATTTTTCCGCAATTTCCCACGGAACCATCGAAAAATTATTGCGCAAAAAAAATATCCGAGTCAACGGGTTAAAAGCAACTTCTAATCAAAGACTGAAAACAGGGGATGAAATTCGAATTCCCCCTATGGATACAACATTACCCACCACTTTAAAAACAAAAAATTTATCCAAAGCTGATGTTCAATTTATTCAAAATTTGGTTTTGTATAAGGATCCGGAAATTATTATATTGAACAAACCGGCGGGGTTGGCTGTACAAGGCGGAACAAAAACCACACGGCATATAGATGGTTTACTGGACGGCTTGCGCTTTGATTATGATGAGCGCCCCAAATTGGTGCATCGTTTGGATAAAGAAACCAGCGGTGTTTTGATGATCGCGCGCACTGTTCAGGCGGCTGCAAAATACACAAAATTATTCAAATCTAAAGATATTCAAAAAATTTATTGGACATTGGTCGAAGGGTGCCCCAAAATTAAGGAAGGAAAAATCGATGCTCCTTTAATAAAAAAATCGGGTGTCTCCGGTGAAAAAATGGTTGTGGACTTCCGAGAAGGCGATAAGGCGCTGTCACTGTATCGAGTAACAGATCATTTGGCCAACAAAGTTGCTTGGTTGCAAATGGCTCCTTTGACAGGGCGTACACACCAACTGCGTGTCCATTGTGCAGATGTTTTAAAAACCCCCATTTTGGGCGATGACAAATATGGCAAACGCAATTCATTGATGCAAAATATTCCTCATCAAATGTATTTGCATGCCCATTCCATCAGCTGGAACACTTCAGAAGGTAAAAATCAAACAGTATCTGCCCCCTTACCTGATTATTTTAAAACCGCTTTTCATGAATTTGGGTTCGACGAGAAACAGCCCGTGGACCTTCTTTTTATTAGTCGGAGAAAAAAATGATAAAGAAAATATTTATCGCTTTGTTGATTTTAATGATTTTGGCCGTTGCCAGTATTGTTGTCTTTTTATTGACATTTGATTTAAATCATTACCGTGAATTTGCCCAAAACAGACTTTCCAAAGCGTTAAATTATCCGGTTCAAATCGGATCAATGCGCACAAAATTAAGCCTGATTCCAACAATGCAGATTAACAATTTTAAAATTCTGCAAAGTGAAACAAATCCGAAAGTCATATTGGATATTCCCCAAATGGAAGCCACAATCGAATTGATTCCCTTGTTGAATAAAAAAATTGAAATCAACAAAATCAGTGTACTGTTGGTATCGGCGGACTTAAGTGTATTGTCTTCACATAAGAAAAATACCACCAAAAAAGAGGATAAACAGGAAGGTGCTCCGGTTAACAACGCCTTGTTGGATCAATTATGGGTCGAAGAAATCAACGTGGATAAAATTTTATGCCGTTTCATGAATAATGACAAAAAAGATGCTGTCGAATTAAGCAAATTTGTATTAAAAGGAATGAATAAATTCAGATTTCAACTGATGTATAACAATAAAAAATTCGATGTAGAAGGAGCCGCCGGTTTGGTCACGCGTCTGATCGCAAATCCCAAAAACCTGCCAGTCGATTTAAAAATCAAACAAAATAATGCAACTGCCACGTTAAAAGGGCAAATTGGCGATATCATCAATTTCAGCCGGATTCGGATCAATGCCGATGTCAATATCCCGAAATTAGCAACATTTTTAAAAGCATGGGATATCAATATTCCCAAAATATGGAATGTTAATCTTGATTCCAAATTTTCTGTGGATGGCAGTTTAAATAAGCTGTTTTTAAGGGATATTACCATGAATATTGACAACGGAACGTTAAAAATGGATGCTGACGGCCAACTTTCTAATTTAAATAAAAATCCGTTTTTGAATTTAAAATCCAAGATTACTTTAAGCAAGTCAGAATTGTCGGAAAGTTTAAAAATTAATCCTTTTGAAATGACCGCAGATATCGGTATGGACAAATCAAATCTTTCTTTTTCAAAAATTAATTTCAGGGCTGATCGTTCTGATCTTTCCGGAAAAACAAGCATTAATTGGGATACAATACCCTATATTGAGTTCAACTTATCCAGCTCTTATCTGAACTTGAAAGATATCTTAATTGAACAACCGTCTGAGGGAAAAAATCAAAATGCCCAAGAAACCAAGATTTCCGAAACACGCTATTTGATCCCTGAAACAAAGGTTGATTGGGATAAATTGACCCATTTTAATTTAAACGGTAAAATTAACATCACTCATTTGTTTGTAACAAACCAAACGAAAGATTATGTCGGTATAGATTTAACGTCAAAGCTCAATAAGGGTGATTTGGAACTTTCCTTTAAGGCCCGAGTAC
>CAMZEQ010000033.1 GCA_947305835.1 uncultured Alphaproteobacteria bacterium
TGGCATTGGAACAGGCAGATTTGGACGCAATAAAACAAATGATTCAAGACGCGACATCGGCGAAGGGCGACAATAAGGGCGATGGCAAGGGCGATGACGGCAATAAACCGGACGGCAACGATGATGATGTTGCAAAAATCAAAGCGGACGCAGAAGCCAAAAAGAACGCAGAAGAACAATTGAAAAATGCAATCGCGTTCAATTTATCGCGTGACAGTTTTATTGAATCCAACAAGAAATTCATACCGGAAGGCGTGGCGACCGTATTTAAGGCATACGCAAGCCGTAATTTTGGAAACGAAATAGAACAGGCGGACAATTATCGCAAGGTAATTTTGGACGAAATATTTGGCGACCAAAAGAACATTGACGTTTTGCCGGAAAGTATGAAAAGCGAAATTGCACGATATAAGAGTTTGCCGGAATCCGACAAAATCAAACAATCGGGCAAATATTTCGTGGTCGTTGACACCTTCTTGACCATTAAAAAAGGAATGGCACAGAAAGAGTTCAACAACGCGGGCGGGTCAAGTGCGACAAGTGCGTATGCGGAACGTTTCGCGAAATTATCTGATAACTTTAACAACAAGGGGTAAAAAATGGCAACATTATTGGGAACACCATACAAACGTGGTAAATCTGATATAATCAACGCATACGACAGACCCGCAACATTTATTGAAGAAGGTTTGGCGGTCGTTGAAACAAGTAATGTCACAATTGCAAAATTTGACGGTTCAAACGGTATTGTTTGTGGTGTTATGGGGCATACTGAACACAAGGGTGCGTCCGCGGTCAAATGCGGTCAAGAAGTTGCGGTTCAGTTAGACGCAGAAGTGGAATCAATCGCAATAACCGACAGCGTATATGTTACATCGGCGGGTAAATTCACAAACGCAAGTTCAGGCAATACGCAAGTCAATGCGACATGGTGCAACATTGACGGTGCAATAATTCGCGACAACGGCGTTGTTTCAGGTGCAAACAAACGCGAAAATCAAAAATGTGCGTTTATTTCATTCGTTGGGGGTTTATAATATGACAAAGAAAGCAGACGAAATCAAAAAAGATTTGGGAACAACACCTGAAACATCTGACGCAACGGAAACACCAAAAACCGATGGGGCAGATTTGGGCGATTTGAATCCTGAATCAGTAAATAAACCGGCAGATTTGGGCGATTTGAAAACAAAACCGACAAAGACGGTTGATTTGGGTCGTCTGAATCTTCCAAAGTTCAAAAAATTCAACAAAATTAAAAAATAATAGGGGCAAAATATGGCAACAGATTTCAGAGAACAGGTCAAAACCGTTGAAGAATATCGTGACGCGACCACTTTTTTATACACACCGGTTATCATGGCATTGAAAAATGTCAACCGTTATGACGCAAAAGACGCAGATATGAAGAAATTCAACACATTTGATGTTGAAAAAGATTCAATCAAAGCGGAAATTTTAACAACCGAACAAACAGAAAAACATGCAATCAAAGGAAAAACAGCGGAACGCGTGTTCAATATTTATTTGGGCGGTGCAAAAGCAAAGGTTTCATTCCTGAATAAAAACGTCAATTTGCAGAAATCACACGATAAAGTTATTCGTGGTTATTCACAAATATTTGACCGTTGGGCATTGGGCGGTGACCGTGGCAATAATGGTTTGTTGGTTTCTTCTGACCCGAACCGTATAACAGAAACAAGCGTTCAAATTCCACAGGCTTCTGGCACAGGTTGGAATCAAATCAAAGCATTGGGCGATGTCTTCACGCAATTGATTTTGGACGTTGATAAATATACAGGCGACCGTGATTTGGTTGTATATTATTATGGCGAAAACCTGATAAAATTGTTGAAATCAATCACAGAATCCAATGAAACAGTTGTTCAAAAATTGATGGAAGACAAATTCACAAATCGCACCGTTCGTTTTGTTGAAGTTCCTTCATTGGTATTGCCCGCTTCATTGGCAAGTTCCAACGGAATTGTCGTTGTTTCACAAAATAGTGCAGTTTTGGAAATGTGCCAAGAACCAGATGTTCGTTCAAACGGAACAAATGACGAAGACGAATATTATTGGGCAAATTATGTCGTTGGTTCAGTTCAGGTGTCCGCAGAAGAAGAAGGCGGAATCATCGCACAACCATTGACATTTGCATAAGGTTAGGCAATGACGACAGAAGAAATCCGTATCTTCTCTGACGGAATACTGACCGCAATAGGACAACCGAATCTGACAGATTCAGAATCGGTTGCCCTTCCGGCAGTTATCGGCGATGAACCGACAGATGAAGAATTGGTTGAAATTTATAAGGCGTTGGCGAACATCATCAACGCCCGCGAATTTCCCGATGACGGAATACAAAAACTGAACGCATACGCAGTATTGCATGACGTGGATTATACCGGCAAACGGAAAGTCCACAACAACATATTTATTGGGGCTTCACTTGAAAATTGAAGGAAATAATTTTGCACAGGTTGTTCAGGTTGAATTGGACAAATATCGCATGGAAGTGGGTATTTTGGAAGATGAACCAAAACGCGGTGCGGTTTCCGGAAGATTCAAGACATACGCAGGGCAACAGTTAGCGGTGACGGGCAAACCAACAGGCGAATCGTTGGTCGATGTCGCGGAACGGTTAGACAAACAATTTCATTGGTTGGAAAGACCGTTCCGAATACCGGAAAACCAAGATGTCCAACAGGTAGTCGTAGATATTGCAAAATCAATAAATATGAATCATGCGGGCAAACGTAGGGTTTTGAACGGGGTGCAGGCGATAATAAGAAATCCAATACTGGCAAATTATTATGGCGGGAATTCAGCACGGACGGTCAAAATCAAAGGGTTTGATAAATTGTTGATGTGGACAGGGCAGTTTTTTCAGAATATAAAGGCAAGATATGTATCATAAACAATTGGTCAAAGATTTGACAAAGATTTTCGGAATCAAAAAGATTGTTTTTTCGTCCGTTGAATACGGTGCGGAACAAGATGTCATATATTGCGATGTTATATCTGAACGCAACCGCCCGACAAACGGTCATTATTATTTTGTCGTCCGCGGAACAATCGGGTTTAATGCACAATACGGTAACACCAAAAAAGGGTGGTTTCATTATAAATGGTTGGCAAGTCCGTATGAACAAAAATCCCGTTTGCAGTTGGGAAATAACGAAGTCAACGTGAATTTTGCAGAAATGAACAAATATTTTTGTAAAAGTCGGATTGATTTTGTGTATAGAATAAAAATAGAATTTAACCCATCGCATAAAACAGAAGGTTGGATTCAAAAGATTGTGAATTTCATAAGGGGGTAAAATAACAATGGCACGTGATGTTTTATTGGATTATGTATTAAAAACAAGCGTTGTTGAACCGATTTTGCCGGCTTCAACCGCGTATTTGCATAATGTTTTGTGTATTGTTCCATTGGCAACAGGGGCAACCGCAGGCATTTATGAATGTGTAACAAAGGCACAAGTTGAAGAATATACAACCGCGAAATGTTGGCAGTTATTGGAATCGGGCATGTCAAAGATTTTTGTTTGTGCGGTTTCAGCATATTCAGACGTTCAAGATTTAATTGACGAAACAGAATATAAATTTTTCACAGTTTTGGTTGACCTGTCATTTACAACAGCACCAACAGCATTGACCGGTTTTGACGGTGTTATGGGTTGGTCGTCTGATGACGTAACAAAAGCCGAAGCGTTCGGCAAGATTGCAACCGCAAACAATACCGCATTTATTGACCCGACAGCAAATTCGGGCGAAAATATGTATTGGGCATTTGGTAAATTGTTATCCGGTTCGGTTTGGCGGAATCAACAGTTTATCGGAATGCCCGCCGGCGGTATGACATCGGTATTGGGAACAGCCGAATCATATTTTGAAAAACGTTTGTCATTTGTATTGAATAGCGAAGAATTTGGCAACCGTTTGGCATTTTTCGTGAACCGCGGTCGTGCAATCGTTGCACCGTATATTTACGAAGAATTTCAATTGGATTTGAAATCATGGGCATTGACCTATATCAATACCAACATGCCAAATTATAACGCAGTTGAAGCGTCAAAATTGGAATCATATTTGTTGCAAAAAGCAAACAACAAATATATTGCTTCCGGTATGTTGGACGCATTGACAATCAATATAACAGCAGACCAAGACAATTTTGTGATGTCGGGCAATATCAAAGTTTCCGAACCAAAAGCAACATGGCGAATCAATGCAAATTTACAAGAAGGGGGTATTGAATAATGTCAAAACTGATAAGAATTTGGAAAACGCAAGGCGGTTTCACGGTCAATGGAACAGATTATAAATTTGATGATTTTGATTCCGTATCGTTCACATATAGCCGTATCAAACACATTATGCGTGGTGCAAACGGCACAAATAAAGTTGGGATTGACACAGAAGAAGGGTTAAAAACACCTGACACATGTCAAGTGACAATTGTTGATATGACATCAGAAATTCATCAGTTGTTGCAACAATGCTATGATAACGATACAAGAATCAATTTGTATTTCATAGACAGCGACAATTTGGGCAAAGTCCAATTTAACAACGCAAAAATCACAACGCCGGTTCGTCAAATGAATATTGGCGAAGACGACGCGAATTTGTCCGTGATTTTGTCGGTTGAATCATTTGATGTTGAAGTAGGGGTTTAATCATGGCATACACAGGGATTGACGGATTGCGTGCATATAAAGTTATGGCGTCATTGGTGCGTTCATTGTATTTTCTTGCCGAAATCACGTCCGAATGTGCAAAAACAACGCAGACCAAACCGGAAGATATGTCGTTCGAAGTATTCTTCCGGTGGTTTGACAGTTTGGACAAAGACCGCAAACGTTCGTTGTTCAAATTGTCGGTAATTCACGGCATAACCCTTGACCAAGACGAATTGTTCGCATTGTTGAAATATACCAAGGACAAAAACGGTATCGCAATATCAAAGGCAAATATCGGTAATTTGTCGGTAAAAGAAATCGCGGACAATATAACTGATGTTTGCATGGAATTATCGGAAGAAAATGTTTTTTTTTAACTGATAAGGAATTGGCGGGCATTTTGCCGTTTTCGGTCAACCTTGAACATTATGCGAGTGAATTATTGCAAACGCGGTCAGATTTCACAATATCTGATTTATTGAATTACGCATTCACAAAAGAACACGACAGGCAAAAACAATGGCAACAAAATATGTCTTAAACATAGACCCAAAGATTTCAGCAGAAGACGCAAAAAAGACCGAAAGTCAGTTGAACAGCCGATTCGCAAAAGTCGCCAAAAATTACGGCGATGAAATGCGTAAGCAGAACGAAAAAGTGACGAACAGTTTCGGGTCGAACATGAAATTGGCATTGGGCAAATTGAAGGTTGCATGGATTGCCCTTGCCGGTGCGGTTGCGTCCGTTTTGACAAATCCATTTGATGAAGTTGACGCAAAGTTGAACGAATTATTGTCCAAGTTTGACAACATTTCAACACGTGCAAAACAATGGGGTGTTGACCCAACGCGGTATTGGTTATTGAATCAGGTCGGAAGAATTGCAGGTGTGCCGGAAGGCGGAATTGAAAACGCATTATTGCGTATTGCGGACAGGTTAGAAATGGCACGGACGGGCGAAGACCCAACGTTGAAAAATTATCTTGATGAAACCGATATTATAGATGTATTTTATAAACTTGCCCAAACATGGAATCAAATGAACCCGACAGAACGCGGTGCGTCCATGGGCGATATTTTAGGAACGCGTCAGGCGAACGTATTCGCAGAATTGGTTCAATCTGATTGGAATAAACTCGCACAGACAGCAATGGCAGGGTATGATTGGGGCGATTTGGGCAAATCCATTGATAAATTGGCGAATTTAGAAGAACAACAGGCGATACAACGTGCACAGTTGGAAACAAGGGAATTGATGTCGGGGTCGGCGATGATAAATCGTTCAACCTTGCAATCGCAATTATCGGTTGAATTGGCAAAACAGCGTAATATACTTGAAAAAATGCAAAATTATTCAACATACGCGTCAACGGAAGTCACATCATTAAAAATATCAAACACATTAAATGACATCAGGACTGATGTTCAAAAAGTAGTAGGATTTTTGGGCGATATGACAGGAATGAATGGCGAAGAAGGAATAGTTCGTTGGCAAACTAGATGGAAAGGTTTAGGGGTTGGTTTTGATGAAGAAGGAATATCATCGCCAAAACAAGATTTAACACCAACGCCAATTTGGACAAAAGAAGGTTGGTCAAAATTCAAAAAATCGTGGGGTTTAGATTAAAGGTGTGAACAATGGCATTAAATGGAAAAGAACCGGTTATTATATTCAAATTATACCCAATCAATGCAACATGGAAAACAGGGGAAACAACCGACACATCAAAAATCGGCAAGGAAATCACATTGCAAGAATGGCAAGAAATGACAGAATATCACAGGGATTTATGGCATACTCCAATACCGATTCCGTTGTATTTAGGCGGTTTATTGGGGGGGGAACAATTCACGGGAATTGCACTTGATGACGCAGACCAAAGCATAGATTTTAGCCAAAAATCAATAGGTGGTTTATTTTTTCAAAAAACAATCGGTAACGATTTCACGATGACATTACGTGCTAGACGCGACAACCCAATAATGATTGCATTATTGGCGATTATTGCACAATTGATTGCTTTAATACCCAAGCAACGATACGGCGTGACGTTATATTATGATTCCGCGTTTGTTTTGAATGGTGTAATAAAAAGCATTACCCAACAAACAATCAATAATACAAATATTAAATTGGTTCAAATAATCGTGTCAGAACGTGCCGAATCATCATCAAACGAAGGAAATAAAGACCCAATCGGGAAGATTGACGGTGCGGACAATTTCGGTGTAAAACCGGCAGTTTAAGGGGGAAGACATGGCAGTTGCGGGAAAATGGCGTTGGTGGAAAATAACGAATTTGAACGATTTTAACAAATTAAATGTGCCGGATTTATATTTATCAGTAAATTTGGAAGGAATAGGGTTGACCGACATTGTAATAATGCGGGGGTTTAATATATCGGTTTTGTTTTTGGGGTATATTTTAACA
Source organism: uncultured Alphaproteobacteria bacterium (assembly GCA_947305835.1). Classification (GTDB taxonomy): domain Bacteria; phylum Pseudomonadota; class Alphaproteobacteria; order CAAHEQ01; family UBA3637; genus UBA3637. Next base: position 7,119 of record CAMZEQ010000033.1, read on the forward strand.
CCATTTCTGAATAATCGCAACGGATTCAGTTCGGACAACAAGGTTTCGGCATATATTGACGAAACAAATAATTTATGGGTTGGACAAAATGAAAGTAATATGTGAACGTGGTTATTACAAATTTTTTCCTGAAATCGCAGATGAAATCGCGGTGTTTGAAAACGTGACCGGTCGTGAATTGGTTGCGGTTGGAAATTATTACACGTTTGCAAAGTTGGCGGAATTATCAGATTATTCAATTGAATGTCAAGAATACGGCGGAATTATTGCAAAAAAGAATTTTGCCGGAAGGGTTGAAGATGTTTTTTATGAAAATGGATTGAAATATAACATTGAAGATGATACAATTGAATCAAATGATAATTTGACAATCGTAGGGGAACGCACAGACAATTATTCGTGGGTTGTGACAGGGATACCGCAAGCATACGCACAATTGTCAGATAAAACGGTCATAACAGGTTTTCAAGGGTTTGTCAATGTCATGTATAATTATACGACAGTCAGCAGGTGGGAATATGCGGATATTTGAAGCAATTTTGACATCAGGAAAGGTTTATATCAACAATGGAAAGG
>CAMZEQ010000034.1 GCA_947305835.1 uncultured Alphaproteobacteria bacterium
TCTTGTTTTTTTGCATCGGGCAGACGTGCGTAGACACGAACAACTTTTATGTACGGCAACAAGCCTTCATCCAATTTTGAATGTTTGGGTTGATCATCATATCCGATATAGCGCCGATTCGGTAAATTTTCCGAAAAACGACGTAAATTATAGGCTAATTCCCATATTCCGGAATCTGTGCCGGGAATATTATCTTTTAATCCGCGAGAACATGTATCCAATTTCCAAAAGATAATCGCTCTATCACCGGGTGGGACATTTCGAAGAATAGATTTTAAATCAACTTTCATTTTGTTTCCTTTTTCAAAAAAAAGGGATAATGCCCCATTTTGAAACAAAAATCAAGCCCTTTTTATAAAACAAAAAAAAGCCCTTTGTTTTCAGGGCTTTTTATGATGGTTTATTTTTTTATTTTGAAAAGATTGGCCAATTCCATAGGGAATAAAACAACCTTTTGTGAGGGGGTGGCCGAAATATCCTTGATAGTTTGCAATGTTTTTAATTGCATGGTGTACGGATTTTTGGCTAAGGTCGTTGCTGCCTCCAACATTTTTTTGGCGGATTCGACTTCACCGCTGGCGGCAATCACCATTGCCCGACGGTTACGTTCCGCTTCGGCCTGTTTGGCCATCGCACGCTTCATGTCTTCCGGCAATTCAATTTCCTGAACATTAATCGAATCGATATCAATACCCCACTTGTCTGTGGCTTCATCTACAATAGATTTGATTTCGTCACCCAAGCGTTTGCGTTCGGATAAAATAGTATCCAAATCATTGTTACCCACAATATCTTTTAATGCAGATTGGGTTAATTGAATGACAGCGAAAACGTAGTCTGAAATTTCGATGACAGCATCTTCGGGTGATTTAACATGGAAATAAACGACCGCATTGATGTTGACCGGGATATTGTCTTTGGTGATAACTTCCTGTTTCGGAATGTCCACGGTTTCAATCCGCATATCAATTTTTTGCAGTGTTTGAACCCCTGGTAAAATCCAAGTTAATCCGGGTCCTAATGTACGGCTATAGTGTCCGAAAGTAAACACCAAACCCCGCTCAAATTGCATAATGACCCGAAAACCCTTTAAGATAATAAGTGCAACAATAATGCCGGATACAATAATAAACATTTGAAACCTCCTTATAATAAAAAGTTATAGCATATCGAATATATTGTCAAGAATAAAATAATCCGTGAAAATATAAAATTTATTTCATTTCTTTTGCAACAGTATCATTCGGCAGATCTGATTTTTCACATTCTGTTTCCGAACATTTATAGTATTCAACAGGCCAATTATCCCATTTCACGGTAATATAATTTTCTGAACGTGTGATGGTTGCTCGATCATCAATGCTCCTGCGGCGAAATCTGTTTTTTTCCAAATGAAAGAAGCTGTCTTGCCAGCTCGGGTGTTTGAACAGCAACAGCGGAATACAACGATTAAATTCAAATTCAGACAGCTTTTCGGAATTTAAAACATGCGTTGTTTCGTTTGATTTTAAAATCAATTTTAACAACTGACAAATGGGGGATTCTATTTCATCATCCGTTATATTCGGGATAATTTTTTTCAAAATACGTTGACGGATTTTTTGAAAACTTTCATCCGCAATATTCCACCAATCGGCACTGTGAACAGAATAATGATAAGTTGTAACGGGGGCGCCTCCCATGATGCCCATTTTGCCGTCGTTCATGGCTATTTTTTCCCACAGATCATAATCTTCCGCATACGGATAATTGACATCATAAGTTAAATTGAATTTTGTTAAAAAATCTTTTCTGAAAATTGTGGTTGAATGCGCAAAGATATTATCAAAAACCAGATGTATTTTAATCGTATCCGTATCCAGCCAATCATCGGTGACACGTTGTCCTTCTTGGTATTTTGTATCTTGAGTATCTAATGCCGCTCCGGATAAATCTAACGCATTTTTTTTCATGAATCCGATTTGACGCATTAAACGATCAGGATAGCTTGTATCATCAGCGTCTAAACGGGCGATATATTCACCTTTTGCGATTTTAAGCCCCTTGTTCAAGCTTGCTGTGAGCCCCAAATTTTCTCGATTTTTTATGACTTTTATACGCGAATCTTTATTCTTATAGGATTCTAAAATATTTTGTGTGCGATCGGTTGAACCATCATCAATAATAATTAATTCCCAGTCCGGGAACGTTTGATTCAAAATGGAATCTATGGCCGCGGGTAATGTTTTTTCCATATTATATGAAGAAATAATAACAGAAACAACAGGTCGGTGAAGCAGGGCATCGTGGAATGTTTGATAAGCCGCCATTGCCGCAAAGCATAATACAAATAAGAGCAATAATTTAATTGTTTTAATCATGAATACTCCTCTTGAAAGAATATTCAGATACTATCGAAAAAATATTTTATTGTCAATAAAAAATAATTTTACCCCTCTTTTTTTGAATGATAAAACACAATACTGATTGAGTTTTGTTCACTTCTCGTAAAATTGCTTGAGAGTAGGGGTAATTTTAAGGTCTGTTTTGATATCTTTGTGATACACTTTTGTGTTATACCCCTGTGTTACACTTAAAAATCCGAATTTTAGGCATAAAAAAAGCCTTGATATTCAAGGCGTTAATTTGATAGTGGTGCCGACACTCGGACTTGAACCAAGGACCTACTGATTACAAATCAGTTGCTCTACCAACTGAGCTATGTCGGCTCGGGGGATATTATACATAATTTGAAACTAAAATGCAATCTTTTTTTGACGGTTTCAAATTTTTTTCCATGGGATGACAGTTTCTTGTGCAATTTCTACACGTTTCAGACGGTTGGTATGTCCGGCAGTAATTTGAATTTGTTTTTTGGGAATATGCAATTCATCCGATAAAAAATCGATTAAAGCCTGATTGGCACGGCCGTCCACCGCGCGTTCTTTAACGGCGATTTTCCAGTGTGTCCCATTCCACAGACCTTCTATTCCTGTACGTTTAGCACCCGGATTGAGCCGAATCATTAACGTTGTTTTTGGCATTTTTAATTTCTTTCAATTCTGAACGCAAAGTCCTAATTTCCTGACTTAAAATTTCCAATTGTGATACCAATGCTTTTGTGATCAAGCGTACACTTTCACGTTGATTTGTTTTTTGGTGATAGATGCGTAAAATGCGAACTGCCGTATAAAACGCCAAACAAAAAAGGCCCAAACGGATCATACCTGAGAGCATAAAATGGCTGATATCAGCAAAAGTTTGCATTAAATTCAATCGACTGGTAAGCATAGCTTTTTCAACCAAAACATTTATGTAATTGGTATAGGTATTCGGGTGTGTGATATTGGCTGTTGAGCGTATTGTTTTGGCACTTTGGACCAAAAGATCCAATTTCGAATGCAGATCCTCAATACCGAAAAAAGTATGAATTTTATCGGGCAAAATAAAACGGTTCCAACAATAAATCAGTCCCCAAATTAAACATAAAAACCATTGGGAAAAAATGCTGGCAACAAATCGGCAAAAACGGATCGCAAAAAATTTAAAAAAATGCATCAGAATCCTTTAAAAAAAACTATATGGATCAATATCCATCCGTACATCCACGGACGGTGGTATAATAGCACCGTCCATCCATAAATGCAAATAATTTTGTATATTAATGCTTTTATCAGCTTTGACGAGTAAGCGATAGCGATATTTACCGCGCAGTTTCGCAATCGGAGCCACAACGGGTCCCAAAACGGATATATTCGGTTTTTGTGGGGCATGCCGCACGATTTTTTGAACGGTTTGATAGGTTAAAGTTTGATTTTTGCCGCTAATAATTAAACTGGCGAGTTTTCCAAAAGGTGGCATTTTTAAAATTTTACGTGCATTCATTTCTTCAGTTAAAAAGGTGGTGCGATCGTTTTTTTGTAAGGCTTGAATAATCAGATTTTCCGGATTGTACGATTGTAAAACAGCCAATCCTTTTTTGTGTTCACGTCCTGCACGTCCCATGACCTGTTGTATTAACTGAAATGTTCTTTCACCGGCACGCAGATCGCCCCCGGAAAGCCCCATATCGGCATCAATAACCCCGACTAATGTCAGGTTGGCAAAATGGTGCCCTTTGGCCAAAATCTGGGTTCCCACCAAAATATCGATTTCTCCTGCATCCATTTTTTGGATGATTTGCTCAAAGTCTTTCGGATTTTTTAATGTTTCGGATGTGATTTGGGCGATACGGGCATTTGGGAACAGGTTTTGTGTTTCTTCGGCAACCCGTTCCACACCGGGGCCGCAAGCGACCAAATTTTCACTTTGACACACTGGACAAACTTTTGGCACCGGTAAAGTATAGCCGCAATGATGACATTGAAGTGTATGGGAACCTTTATGGGTGACCAACCATGCAGAACAATGCGGGCATTGTAATCTGTGGCCGCATTGACGGCATAACATTAAGGGCGCATATCCCCGACGATTTAAGAAAAGTAAAGATTGTTCTTTTTTATCTAACCGATCTTTTAATGCAATTTGTAAATCTTTGGAAATAAATTGAACGGGGCCTTTTTCTTTTTGTCGCATGTCCACTGTTTCTGTATCTGGTAATGTCGCCCCGGCAAAACGTTCCGGTAAAATAAAATGTAAATAATCCCCTTGTTGTGTATGAACATAGGTTTCCAAACTGGGGGTTGCACTGGCCAGTATTAAGGGACAGTTTGCAATTTTGGCACGGACAATAGCCATGTCGCGTGCGTGATATAAAACACCTTCTTCTTGTTTAAAAGACGGATCATGTTCCTCATCTACAATAATAAGCCCTAAATTATGGAAAGGTAAAAATAAAGCCGAACGTGCCCCCACAACCACGCGAACAGTTCCGCTGCGTACGGCTTCCCATGTGTCACGCCTTTGGTTTGGGGTTAATGAGGAGTGCCACAGCGCCGGGTTTACCCCAAATCGTTTTTCAAAGCGTCCCAGCCAGGCAGTTGTTAAAATAATTTCGGGAAGCAAGACCAAAATTTGTTGATGTCCTGATTCTAAAACTTGTGCTGTTTTTTCGAAATAGACCTCTGTTTTTCCGGAACCTGTTACACCATCCAATAGGGCTACTTGAAATCCTTGTATTTTAAATAAGCCATTGACAACTTTTTGTTGTGCCGGTGAAAAATCAATCTGAGTGAAATGAGGGTTCGGTTCATCAAAAATAAGTGGCTTTTTACTGATCTTGCCTATTTCGGGATGTAATGCCATTTTGAGTACGGCTCCCAAAGGGGTTAAAGTATAACCCGCCACCCAATTAATAAAACGAATCATTTGCGTATTTAAAGGTGGTTCCGGACAAACGGATTCAATAGACTTTAATTTTTCAATCGGATATTTTTCGTCCGGCTTTTTGTCCCAAACAACGCCCATACACTTTTTACGTCCCAAAGGTGCCCAAACGAATGTTCCCGGCTTTAAATTGTTATCGTTCAGATAATCATAGCATCCTAAGGCCACAGGGAATAAAACAGATAAACGTTGCATTTTTTTTTATTTTCCTTAACAGTTTACGTAAGGATACACGAAATGAAGACACAATTCAACCCTTTAAATGAAACGGTACAGCCAAAAGTTCATCAAATATTGGATGCATGGTTGAATTATCTATCATCACAAAGACGTTTATCGCCCAAAACAGTAAGTTCATATACGGAAGATATGAAATCATTTTTTGATTTTTTATTTACCTCTTTTCAAAAACCTGTTGATACCGCTTTATTGCAAGAATTGGCGGTTACAGATTTTCGTGCGTATCTGGCATGGCGGTCCCAAAACCATATTGATCGAACGTCCATAGCACGTGGCATGTCGGCAATAAAAAATTTTTTTAAATATATGATGTGGCAAAATATATTACAAAATAAATCGGTTATGGCTGTGCGCGTGGCGCGTTCACATCACCATTTGCCGCATCCGATAACGCCTGATCAAGCTAAAGAATTTTTGGATTTCGCTTTTAAAATAAATAAAAAAGAATGGGCCGGTTGGCGTGATAAGGCCCTGTTTACCATAATGTACGGATGCGGATTGCGGATTGCCGAAGCACTTGCATTAAATGTCAAAGACGTATTACCTGTTCCGGATATTTTGCGAATTAAGGGTAAAGGTAATAAAGAACGATTGGTTCCTGTTTTGCCGGCTGTAAAAAGAACATTGCAAACCTATTTAAACCATCATCCGCATCCGTTGCCTGAATATCCTTTATTCGTCGGTACGCATGGGGATCGTATTAATCCGGGCGTTGTACAAAGGAATGTCCGTCATATTCGCAAAATGATGGGGTTGTCTGAGACGGTGACCCCGCATGCTTTACGTCACAGTTTTGCGACGCATCTTTTACAAAATGGTGGTGATTTGCGCAGCGTTCAAGAATTATTGGGCCATAGCAGCTTATCAGCCACCCAACGTTATACAAAAGTTACGACAAAAGATATGGAGCGCATTTATCAAAAAGCTCATCCGAGAGCCATTCACTAAGCTTCTTTGTTTCCTTCGAAATTTTCGCGCAATTCGCTGTCGGGGCCTTTTTCTTTAAATTGACAATTGTTTCCTTGCCAATCCCAATCAATAACATGATCATCTTGAACAAAAACACGTAACTTACAATCGTAAAAAAACTTTTCAACACGTTCGGAAACAACTTCTTGCTGATTGAAAATATACATAGAAACACCATAAGAAAATCTTTCACCTTTTTGGGGCGGTCCGAAGTTTTCATATAAATCAGCCAGAGTTTGTCCATAATATATCTGAGAACGTGAAATTTCATTTTGTATAGGTGAAACGGAAAGGCACGAACTTAAAAACAACAAAAATAATAAATAAATTTTTTTCATAGATTACATCCCGAATTTACTTTGCAATTTTTGAATATCTGATGGTACATATTGCAGGGGGCTCATTTTCAATAAAGTATCAGATAATTCAATATTTACCGGACCGAAAGAATCTTTTGCTTTACTAGGGAAACGCCAACCGTCCAAATCAATTTGTAACTGTTTTTGCGGGGTCAAAATTAATTGACCGGAACGTACCACATAGCTCATATCCGATGGACCGAACAGATGTAATACATCCGGTTGATTTTTATTTTTTTGCCATGTCCCGTTACTTATTTTGATGGTTAAATCGCCAAAACCAATGCCGTTTTCTGTGATGGTAACGGGCAAATTGAATGAACCGCTGCCGTTTTCCAAAATAATGCCGGGCAAATTAAAGTAAGTGTTTAAATTCGACAAATTAATATTTTCAGCGGTTCTGAGGGGCAATGATGCATTGGGGGTCTTTAACGGTATCAAGGCGCTGGACATAATGACATCTTGGCCCGCGACTTGTCCTGACACACTGGACAGTCGCAAAGATTGGTTATTGATGTAAAATTGGAACAATAAATTTGAAATCGGAATGAAAGATTGTATATTTTGGACAAACAATCTTTGGTTGTTATTTGTGATTAACGGTTCTAAAGATTGAAAACCCAACACCCCGTTGACTCCGGATATGGCCGTTTTATCCCAATTAAAAGAAACATCTTTTAAACTGGTATAGAATGGCCCGACGATGCTGGAAATACCGTTGATCTTCAATTGTCCTGAAGCGGCAAACAAGCCCTTTAAATCGG
>CAMZEQ010000035.1 GCA_947305835.1 uncultured Alphaproteobacteria bacterium
GGTGATTTATAATCGCATGTTTCACAGTACCATTGTGTTTCATCTTCCTCTGTTTCTGGGGCTTTGGCCTCCCATTCGCGTGCTTGTTCTTCATGATTCCATGCATCCCGTTCTACGCGTGCTTGCATCAATGCCACTTGCTTTGTCAATGAATAATTTTGCAAATATTCATCCAAATATTTTTTTGCCTGAACAGGATCTTGTGTTTTTATATAAATATCTGCCAAAGCCAATAAAGACAGACGAGCGTGAGAATTAACTGATGTCAAATCTTTTATGGCACGTTGTTGGACTTTGGCATCTTGATCGGCTAAAAACTCTTTATAGACTTCATACACGGGCCAACAAGGTTCTTTTGCCCACAATTTTTTAAAGATTTTACCGGCTTTTTTAACGTTGTCTCTGGCGTAGGCAATGACGATAGACGGATTTTTGGGATCCAAATTATAGGCCGCCTTGATATCTCCATTTAAAAGCAAACAGCAAGCACGACGTTTGTTATATTCATCTTTCGGAAGTATGCGCTTCATATCTTTCAAATATTTTAAAGCATTTTCCCAATCATTTTCTTGAACCGCCAGTTGAAAATAAGCCTGTAAAGCCCAAGGAGTTCTTTTTTTCTTTTCGGGAATACCATCCAGCAAGATGCGCATTTGTTGCAAATCTCCGTCATGGTTGGCCACATGAAATAATCCACGAATACCGCCCATGGTTGTCTGGGGAAATTGCATCATCTGTTGATATGATTCTTCATCCGGCAGCAATAAACAACGAATGAGCCAATAGATATAATTTTCTTTTCCGTAAAGTTTTTCAGATTTTTTCAATAAATCTTCGAAAGATTCAATTTCCTGGTTTGTCAGGGCCAACAAGACATTTAAAGACAAGTCATGCTTTTTTAATTCAATGATCTTTTTATGGCGATTACGCAAACGTTTATACAGGCGAATAGGACTGATGAGTAAACGCCACAAAAATAATACAAATAAAATCAATCCCAAAAAAGTAAATACAGAACCGTAGATCCGATAATTTTCAATTTCAACAGTCAGCATTGTTTCCGGTGTATCAACAACGAATCCCAAAAAGAAAGAAATGACAGAAAAAATAAAAAATTTAATCATTTTGCCCCCCCTTGTTTAATGAGTTAAATTGATTTAATTGTGTTTTCAATTCCAATAATTGTTTTGTAAAAAATTGTGTGTTCTTTAATTGGTTTTTCCAAGAATTCGGTAACCCGGAAATCAAAGCCAAAGCGGTCACCATTTGATGGTCAATAATGGCTTGTTCAACTTTGTCCAAGACAGCCATCGGTTGATCGCCGACAGATTTTGTATTTTGAATATCAAACAGTAAGTGAGGAATCAACTTGAAAATCCGGCTGTACGATGAATTTGAACTCAGAATTTGATTGATAAGGAGCTTCCTTTTTTCTTTTCTGAAAACATTCAATAAGTAATCCCAAGCCAATGGTTTTTCTTCCAGACAGGAAACACGCAAACTTTGGTAAAGTTTGTTATATTGGGGCAAAGAAGCCAGTTTCTTGATCAAGGGTCTGCAATCTCTGTTGGTTAGAAAATCCTCCCATGTATATTTCGGCAATTTTGCTATCAAATCCGGATCAATTTCAATCGAATTTTGATCATTATCTGCTGATGCGACGATTTTTTCTTCTGTGATAACTTGTTCAGACTTTTCTTCAGCGTCTGCCTTTGGAAATAATCCCAAACATCCGCAAAAAATAAGTAAAGAAAAAATTTTTTTTAACATTTCCCCCCCCTTTTTTAAATGTTATTCTTGCTCCTTTGAATACGATAAAAAGAACTTATTAACAGATGATTCATTCAACTGAACGTTCAAATTTTTCATATAAGTTTGTTGAACCGCATTCATCAGTTCTTGTGTGTATAAGCGACGCGCTTCATCTTTTTCTTTATCAGAAAGAGATTTATTGTCCTGGATAACACGATTCACAACAATCAACCATGATCCGTCTTGAACATTATAAGATTCTGCGTTTTTATATCCGATTTTTTGCGCATAAATTGCGGACAACAATTCTGACGGAATTTTATCGGATTGTGTTTGTTCAATAACTTCATGAACGGGAACGAGATTGCCCCATTCGGATGTTTTTTTAATCTGTTCAATCGTTTTTTGAACGATTTGAGGAAGTTTTTCTTTTTGCTGTTCTTCTTTCCATAAATTTTTTACTTGATCTTTGACTTTATCATAAGGTTTCAAAGCCGCCGGAAAGATTTTTTCCACTTCGGCCACCAAAAAGCCGTTTTTATAATCTACGATACTGCTTGTTTCACCTTCTACCAAAGTGAACACTTCTTGCAAAATCGGATTATCTTTCAATTGGTTATTTGTTTCTTTTAAATTTTTGCTTTGACCCGTTATATCGACTGTCAAAGTATCGGGAGAAGCCAAATTTAATTTTTGTGCGGCTTCTTTCAAAGGCAGTCCTTCGCCCAACAGATCTTCTAAATCCTGAACAGTTTGATACATTTTATCATAAGCTTGTTCCTTGTCGCCCTTAAAATAGCTTGGTAAGAGCGTGAGCAATTGAATTTGCCGATATTCGGGATTCATAAATTCTTCCTGATAAGCCTCATAATAATCCTTCAATGTATTTTCGTCAGGTGTTCCGACTTCTACAGTATTTTTTAATAAAAGAACACCGTAAACATCCCTTTTTTCCTTTTGTTTGGATGCAACATCTGCAATGATTTGGCTGTTTTGAGGGGCGGTTTTATTTAAAGAATGGTTTAAATGCTGCAGAATTAATTCCTGTTTTAATTTTTCGGATAGCTGGCTTTGATTGATTTTTAATTGTCCCATGTAAGCATAAAATAAATTGGCATCAAAATGCCCCAAATTATCTTGGAATATGGGATTTCTCTCTACATATTTACGAACAGCATCGTCCGAAGCGATTAAGCCGATTTCATTAAACATATTTTGTTGGACTTTTTCATTGATCAGTTGCTGAATAACCAAATCCAAAAGCCCCAATTCAACGGCTTTTTGAAGTGACAGGTTCTGTCCTGTTAAGGCGGATATTTTGGCCCGTTCCTGATTGAGTTGCTGATTAATTTGATCAACGGTAATGATGTCGGATCCTACGGTTACTGCCTTGTGATCATCGCCGGAAAAGCCGCCGGATAATCCGCCCAGTCCCCAAAAGGCCATCATGCTTACCCCCAAAGTGGCGCAAATAACTTTGGCAATCCAACTGTTTCCTATCCTGTTAAAAAAAGTAATCATCCTAAAATCCTTTCAATCTGTCCCTATCTTAAACAAAAATCGGGTAAAATGCAAGAACTTTTTATTTTGCTTGATTTTTTGTTTAAGTTATGATAAAAGTTTTGCCGGGATACGGGGGAAAGGATGGAAGATTTATTTACAAATAAAATTCATACTTTGGAAAAAGGACAACTGAAAGGTGATCCTTTTGCAATTTTGGGTATGCATGAAGGGAGCTCCGGTAAGGGGATTGTTATTCGGACCGTTCAGCCCCAGGCGAAGGAAGTCTATGTCTTGGATGAAAAAGGGCAAAATTTGGGACAGATGATCCCTGTCGGTCAAGGGATTTTCCAATTGGACTTTAAAGATAAGACATCCTTTTTCCCTTATCGCTTACAGATTAAATTGTATGATGATAAGGTATACGAAACGGAAGATCCTTACCGTTTTTGGCCCGTTTTATCTGATTTGGATTTATATTTATATGGTGAGGGCCAACACTGGCAGATTTATGACAAATTAGGGGCGCACTTAATGATCCATCAAGGGGTTGAAGGCGTGTGTTTTGCCGTATGGGCACCCAATGCTTCCCGTGTCAGCGTGGTGGGTAATTTTAATGATTGGGACGGACGGCGACATTTGATGCGTCCGCGCGGGTGCAGCGGTATTTGGGAAATTTTTATTCCCGGAATTAAAGAATGGGATATTTATAAATATGAATTGTTGGATAAAGAAGGTCGATTGTTACCGCTGAAGTCAGATCCTTTTGCCTTTGCTTCGGAATTGCGTCCGAAAGCGGGCAGTTTGGTTTATGATAATTCAACCTATCAATGGCATGATAATGATTGGATGAAAAAACGTTCCGACAATATGCAGACACGTGATAAGGCAATCAGCATTTATGAAGTACACATGGGATCGTGGCGTCGCAAGCAAGATAATCAATATATGACCTATTTGGATTTGGCCAAAGAATTACCCCGATATGTTAAAGAAATGGGCTATACTCATGTGGAATTTTTGCCGGTATCCGAATTCCCGTTTGATGGCAGTTGGGGTTATCAGGTAATCGGTATGTACGCGCCGACATCGCGTTATGGAACGCCGGGTGATTTTAAATATTTGATTGATTGTTTACATCAGGCCGGTATAGGTGTCATTATCGATTGGGTGCCGGGCCATTTTCCAAAAGATGCTTTCGGATTGATTAATTTTGATGGGACCGCCCTTTATGAACACGCGGATCCGCGTAAAGGCGAACATAAAGATTGGGGTACGAAAATTTATAATTACGGACGCAATGAAGTATCTAACTTTTTATTGGCCAATGCACTTTTCTGGTTGCGTGTGTTCCATGTGGATGGTTTGCGTGTGGATGCGGTGGCCAGTATGCTGTATTTGGATTATTCTCGCAAACATGGGGAATGGGTTCCCAACCAGTATGGCGGTCATGAAAACCTGGAAGCCATTGCCTTTTTACGTCGTTTAAATGAACTTGTTTATGGGGAAAATTCAGGGGCTATTACAATTGCTGAAGAATCAACGGCATGGCCGATGGTTTCAAGGCCGGTTTATGCCGGCGGATTGGGCTTCGGTTATAAATGGAATATGGGATGGATGCACGATACTTTAAATTATATGTCACAAAATCCGATTTACCGCAAGTTTCATCAGAACGAATTAACATTCAGTTTTCTGTATGCCTTTACGGAAAATTTCATTTTACCTCTGTCTCACGATGAAGTCGTTCACGGTAAAGGAACGGTTTTGAATCGTATGCCCGGTGATGAATGGCAAAAGTTTGCAAATTTACGTGCTTATTACGGGTATATGTATATGCATCCCGGTAAAAAACTTTTATTTATGGGGCAAGAGTGGGGATCCACAAAAGAGTGGGATTATGCTTCTCAATTGCAATGGGATCTGTTGAAATACCCCGTGCATAAAGGGGTTCAAACATTAATTAAAGATTTAAATCATTTCTATCAAACACATCCCGAACTTTATGAATTGGACGAAGAAATTGACGGATTTGAATGGATCAATGGTTCGGATACTGAAAATTCTTGCTTGACTTTTATGCGCAAAGATAAAAAAAACAGGATCTTGATTGTGGCAATGAATTTAACTCCCATACCGCGTTACGATTATAAAATCGGTGTGAACCAAGCCGGTGTTTATAAAGAAGTGTTCAATACGGACAGATCGGTTTATGGTGGCAGTGATGTTTGTAATGCAGGTGAAATTTATTCTATTGAACCCGGCTGGGATTTCAAAAAATATCAAATAAAAGTTGTGTTGCCGCCGCTGTCCATGGTATGTTTTCAGCTGAAGGATAAGATATGAAAATTGATTTAGATGATAAAATAACGCGCTTCTTGGTGCAAGAATATGTCAATAAAATCTGTCATTATTCCGGTGAGGCCGATTTGAATTTCAATGTTCATAAACTGATTCACACGTTTGATGTGGTTCGGATTGTACAACAATTAATGAAGCAGACTAAACCGGCATTGCCTTTAAAGTTGCAAAAACAAATTTTAAATGCGGCAATTTTACATGATTTGGGGCGTTGTTATGAATTCAAAGACGGTATCCGTTTGAAAAATACGGATCATGGAAAGGTGGGGGCTCAATTGATCCGAAAGAAATTTCCCGAATTAAAGGTAGAAATTCAATCAACTTTATATCATAATAAATTGCCGTCCGATAAAGATCCGCCGGAATGTTATCCTGTTTTGGATTATGTACGGGATGCGGATATGTTGGCAAACATTGACTATGAAATCGGACATATAGATGTTTTCATCATTCATATTTTTGGCAGAAATTTCCAACAAGTTGCTTCTCCGATTATTGATGATGAAATTTTTCAAGCTGTACGAGAAAAAAGGTCTGTTTATTTGGCCAAAATTAAAGAAAATACTTTGTTAACGCATGGTTTATGGCAATTATGTTGGTATTTCAATTTGCGCACAAAAGCCGGCAAAAAACACGCACGTCAAACACATATTTTCGAACGTTTCCGGGAAATTATTTGTGAAAAACTTGTACCGATGACAACGCCGGATAAAAAAAATCAAACAAAATTGAAAAAAATAATCCGACAAACTTTTCCGGATGAACTTTTTTATAAATAATTAAGATTTTCTTTGCAAATTAAAAAAAATTGGACTATATTTTTCCCAAAAGGGGAGAAGATGAATCTGGAAGTTTTGCCGGGCTTGCCGTATCCGTTGGGGGCAAATTATGATGGGAAAGGGGTGAATTTTGCCCTATATTCTGCGCATGCTACGCGCGTTCAGCTGTGCCTTTTTGATGCTGACGGAAAGAATGAAAAACGCATTGATTTACCCCGTTATACCGATGAAGTTTGGCACGGCTATATTAAAGGATTGCGCTGGGGGCAAAGATATGCCTATCGTGTTTACGGGCCTTATGAGCCGGAAAAGGGTTTGCGTTTTAATCCCAACAAGTTGTTGTTGGATCCGTATGCCAGAAAGCTGACAGGACCGATTGTGGCGCACAACAGTCAATTGGGATATCAGTTAAAATCTCCCAAAGCAGATTTGTCTTTTTCCAAGATGGATGATGCGGCTTATGTGCCCAAATGTGTTGTGGTGGATGATCAGTATTTTCAGTGGGAAAATTCCCAAAAACCAAAGCATAATTGGGATGAAGAAGTTATTTATGAAATGCATGTGAAAGGCTTTACGGCTTTGAATCCGGATGTGGATAAAGCTTTTCGTGGGACATTTAAGGGGCTTTCTCAACCTAAGGTCATAGACTATTTAAAATCGTTGCAAATTTCCGCGGTGGAATTATTACCGATTGCGACCTTTATGACGCCGGGACATTTGGCCCAAAAAGGGCTGACAAATTATTGGGGATATGACCCTGTTTTATTTATGTGCCCGTATGCCCCCTATATGACAAAAGGCAGTACTTCGGAACTTAAACGGGCCATTCGCCTTTTGCATGAAGCGAATATAGAGGTTATTTTGGATGTGGTCTATAACCACACGGCAGAAGGTAATCAATTGGGACCGACACTTTGTTATCGTGGGATAGATAATACTGTTTATTATCGGGTCAATCCTGAAAATCCGCGTTATTATGAAGATACAACCGGATGTGGTGCCAGTTTTAATTTGGGGCATCCCAGGGTTTTACAGTTGGTGATGGATTCGCTCAGATATTGGGCTGATAATATGCAAGTGGATGGTTTTCGCTTTGATTTGGCCACCACTTTGGCGCGTGACGATGATAATACTTTTACACGTAACAGTGACTTTTTGGGGGTGGTCCAACAAGACCCTGTTTTACAACGCCTGAAGCTCATTGCCGAACCT
>CAMZEQ010000036.1 GCA_947305835.1 uncultured Alphaproteobacteria bacterium
GCATCTTGTCGAATTCGTCGAACGGGCTTCCCTGCGCATACGCCACGCCCTGCACGGACTTTCCCTCAACGCCCTGCACCCGCAACAGATGCAGAAAGATATTGGCAAAATGAAACATCGCATACAAAACAAGCATTACGGTATGAATGCGGTTTTGTTGGTATTTGCAACGCCTAAAAGTGCGCAAAATTGGCGTTTTTCTTCGATCGTTTATCCCGAAAATTTGAGCCAAAATTTAGAGGTTGATGATTGGTATGACACTATTTCTTTACCGGATGCTTGGTCAATGTTGCTGGATAAAATGGAGGAAAATTTGCGCCAGATTGAAATCAACGGCACGCAACGACAGGATACTTATTACGCCCGTCTGAATGAAAAATCTTTGGCTATGTGGGCACAAGATGAAAGAGCGTTCAAGAAATTGGAATTTTTGAAAGATGTCGTTTTGCGCGGTGTTTATCATCATCAAATGTTGTTATCATTTTCTTTTACCGGTACTCAGGAAGAGTTGGTTGAAAATTGGGCCAAAGCGGGATGGCTTTGGCAGCCGGATTTAACCGGGCCTACCGGTACATTGATCCGAAAAGAGGTGTATTATGAATAAAAAATGGATTTTGTTGATCGGCGGGGCTGTTGTCATGCTGTATTTTTTAAATGCCATTCAGGGTATTTTGTTGCCTTTTGTCTTGGCTTTTGTTTTGGCTTATTTGCTGAATCCGGCAGTGTCGTGGTTAGGACAAAGAATCGGGCGCACTCTCGCCTCTGCTTTGGCCGTTGTTTTTGTTTTGATTTTATGCGTTTTATTGTCGTTTTTATTGTTGCCGATTTTGCAAACACAGATCAGTTCTTTTATCGGTCGGGTACCGTTAATGGCAGATCAATTAGCGGGTTATTTGAAAAAGTTTGTTTTATGGAGCCGTCCCGAAATGTCTTATCAGCAAATTTATCATTTATCTGAGGCGACAACACAAACAACCATCAGCCTTTTAAAGGCATTGGGTGTGGGCTTGAATCAGGTCGTTTCGGGCAGTTTGGCGGTCGTGAATGTTCTGGCTTTATTATTTATCAGCCCCATTATTTTGTTTTATGTTTTAAAGGATTTACCCCAAATGAAAAAGAAATCTCAAGATGCTTTACCGCGATCTTATCGTCATCAAATTCAATCATTAGCGCAAGAATTGGATAAAACTTTGGCGGGCTTTTTACGTGGCCAATCGAGTGTTTGTTTATTATTGGCGCTTTACTATGCAACAGCTTTAACGTTGATTGGTTTGGATTTAGGGGTTGTAATTGGTTTGACAACGGGTATTTTGTCTTTTATTCCCTATGTGGGATTTTTAATCGGTTTGGTGATGTCATTGATTTTGGCCCTGGTGCAGAGTTCGGGGTGGTCTTTGATTTTATGGGTTTTAGGGGTCTTTATTGTCGGAAATATTTTGGAAGGTTATATCCTAACGCCTAATTTGGTCGGGCGTCGTGTCGGGTTACATCCTGTTTGGATTTTATTTGCTTTGTTGTCGGGTGGTGCCATGTTTGGTTTCTTGGGTGTTTTGGTGGCGGTACCTGTGGCTGCGGTAATCGGTGTTTTGGTGCGGCATTTGTATACTTTGTATCAAGACAGCCGCTTTTATAAAGGAGAGAAATGAGCGAGCAATTGGTATTTGATTTAGCTTATCGGACTGCCTACGGCCGTGAAAAGTTTTGGGTGGCTCCTTGCAATCAAGAGGCAATTGCCTGGATTGATCGTTATCCTGATTGGCCGATGCATGCTTTATTGATTTACGGTCCGTCCGGTTCGGGTAAGACACATTTGGCGACGCTGTTTTCGGATACGATTATTCAAGCCGATCAATTGGTCCAAGATTTCAAACCGCATTTTCAAAAAAAAATGGTGGTCGAAAATCTGCAAAATTTAGCTGATGAGGAGGCTTTATTGCATTTGTTTAATTTTATTCAGGAGATGGGGGGAGATTTGTTGTTAACCGCAAAAAAAGTTCCCCAATTTTGTTTACCTGATTTACAATCTCGATTAAACATGATTGCAAAAGCGGAAATTATGATGCCGGATGAAAGTGCTATTCGTGCTGTGGCGCATAAGGCGTTTGAAGACAGGCATATTTTGGTGGATGAGCCTGTTTTGGATTATTTGGCCGGGCATTTAACACGTTCATTTTCCCTTTTACAACGTGTGGTGGATCGTTCGGATAAATTATCTTTGGAAGCGGGACGTAAAATCACAATTCAGATTGTTAAACAAGCCATACAAGAATTAAAGGGGGATGAAGATGTTTAAACGTATTTTTTCTCATCCGAAAGTTCGATCTGTGTTTTGGGGATGTTTGGGAGTTTTTACCATGGTCAGTTTGTTGGGGTATCATGCCCAGGACAATTCGTGGAATACATCCAGCGGAAACGTCCAAAATTATTTGGGGATTACGGGTGCTTGGACAGCTGATATTTTGTTACAATTGATTGGGGTGATGGCGTTTGTTTTTCCTGTCGTTTGTTTTATTTTTGCACTCTTTTTATGGCGTCAAACAAGATGGTTAAAGTTGCGTTTATTCTTCGTTATTACGGGTTTTTTATGGACAGATTATTTTTTGGGGAAAATACCGTATGAAACGATGCGTGGTTGGTTTAAGGCAGACTTAGGCGGTTTTATCGGAAGATTTTTAAATAATCTGTGGACGCTGCCCAAAGGTTATTGGTTGATTTTATGGGCGGGCATATCGGTTGCCTTGTTCACATGGGCTTTGATGTTACCTTTGGGCAAGGTCATGTCTGTTTTGGGTAAAATAACTGCTACGCTGGGAAAAAGTGTTTGGTGGGTGGTACGCAAAACAGGATTCAGATTTCCCGCTCGTTTACATATGTTATTTCAAAAATTGCACATTCATCATCAGGTGGAAAAAATCAAAAAATCCGTACCGAAAGTTAAAATTAAGGCGATTAAAAATAGTCCTCAAACATTGGTTCCAAAGCCAGTTTGCGGGATGCAGTTGCCCTCAACGGATTTATTGGCACCCGTGAAAGAAAGTTCCGGAATACATTTAAGCAAAGATCAAATGAATCAAATTTCACGTTCGCTGGAAAGTGTGTTGGCGGAATTCGGTGTTCAGGGGCAAGTCGTGGGAGCAAAGCCCGGACCTGTGGTTACCTTATATGAATTTGAACCGGCCAGCGGGGTTAAAACTTCCCGTGTGATTGCTTTGGCCGATGATGTGGCGCGTGAAATGCGGGCTGTTTCCGTGCGTATGGCTCTGGTGCCGGGCAGCAACGTCATCGGTATAGAAATGCCCAATCAAAATCGCGAAACGGTTTATATCCGTGAAATGATTGAAGATGATGATTTCAAAAACCACAAGGGGGCCTTGCCGATTGTGCTGGGTAAAAATATTGGCGGTAAGCCTATTTTTGCGGATTTGGCGAAGATGCCGCACTTGTTGGTGGCAGGGACGACAGGTTCCGGTAAATCTGTGGGTATTAATACCATGATTTTATCGCTGCTTTATCGTTTTACACCTGAACAGTGCCGTTTAATTATGGTGGATCCCAAAATGGTGGAATTGTCGGTTTATAACGGAATTCCGCATTTGCTGACACCCGTGGTAACAGAGCCCGGTAAATCTTTGATGGCTTTAAAGTGGGCAGTCCATGAAATGGAAGATCGTTATCGTAATATGAGCCAATTGGGTGTGCGTAATATTGAAGGCTTTAATGCCAAACTGAAAGAAGCAAAAGAAAAGAATTTAACCTTAAAACGCCGTGTCCAAACGGGTTTTGATCCGGCGACAGGCGAACCCATTATGGAAGATCAGGCCTTTGATTTAACACCATTGCCTTATATTGTCTTTATCATTGATGAAATGGCGGATTTGATGGGCCAATGCGGTAAAGAAGCCGATCCTTTGATTCAACGCTTGGCACAAATGGCGCGTGCCGTTGGTATTCATTTGATTTTGGCAACTCAGCGTCCTTCAGTGGATGTGGTGACAGGGACGATTAAATCCAACTTCCCATCGCGTATTTCCTTCCAAGTGCGCAACAAGATTGACTCACGCACGATTTTGGATGAACAAGGTGCCGAACAACTGTTGGGTAAAGGGGATATGCTCTATATGCCGGCGGGCAATAAGCCCACGCGTATTCACGGGCCTTTTGTATCGGATGAAGATGTGGCCAATGTGGTGAAGCACTGGTCCGCACAAGGTGAGCCCAAATATGTGGATGCCGTGGTGGAAGAATCGGCACAAATAGCATCAGGTGGTGCCGGAGGTAGCGCTGGGCCGGGGGGTAGTCTGTATGATCAAGCAGTAGCTATTGTCTTGCGCGATAAAAAACCGACAACCAGTTATATTCAACGGCGTTTGTCTATCGGTTATAACAAAGCGGCCGATTTGATTGACCAAATGGAAGCCAACGGTATTATTTCCCCGCCCAACGTGGCCGGCAAACGCGAAATTCTGAAAGGCGAATAGGATGAAAAAACTGCTTTTGCTTTTACTTTTGACTTTTTCAGTGCCGGTGATGGCTGTAGTGGATAATGAAATTGATACGCCGGCCAATCGCACGATTTTAAACAAGGTGGAAAAGGCCTATAATAAAATGCGTACATTACAGGCCAAATTTGCCCAATTCAATTCCAAAATGAAAGATGATTTACAAACGGGGATTATTTATATTTCTCGCCCCGGACAAATGCGCCTGGCCTATGAAAAAGGCTCGCCTTTGGAATTTGTGGCCACCAATGGTGCCTTTATTTATCACGATAAAGATTTAGAAGAGGTCAATTATTTTGAGCTTAACTCCACCCCCGTGGAATGGATTTTACGCGATAAATTGCTCTTTGATGATGCGGGTTTTATAGTGACCGATGTGCAAAATGTGTTGGATGAATACTATATTACCGCCCATAAAAAAGATGCTAAAGAATTGGGCGAACTAACACTTATCATTGATAAAGACACGTTGGAATTAAAACAATGGGATATTTTGGATATGCAAGGGATTAAGTCTACGGTTTCGCTTTTTGATATAAAACAAAACATTCCTATTGACAAAAAGATTTTTTTGTTTCATAATCCGTATCAAGATTAAAAAAAACGGGGAGGTTTTTCATGAAAAAATTCTTATTGACATGTGCTTTGGGGGCGTTGGTGTCTTTGCCCGGATGGTCCGCGCCGCAGCAATCAGAATGTGCCTATTCACCGCGCCAAATGTTGGTGCGTGATGCAAAGGATGCCACTCAGATTGCCGATCTGATTAAGCAAGGCGTTGTTTTTGATGAAGAGCCCCGTTGCGGTGGTACATTGATGCAATTGGCAGTCCGGCGCGGGAATGCAGATGTGTTAAAAGTTTTGTTAGAGCAGGATTTAAAGCGCGCCAACCAATCTGTCAGTTTGGATGAATTTCCTATTACCGGCGCACCTAAAAAAGTTCCGTTGTGGTTGTTTGCGGCTTACTATGCACCCAATGAAAATATCATTGTTTTATTGCATCAAGCGCTTCAAATGTCTAATCCGAACAATATTGCGATGACGGATGAGATGGGACGCAATGTTTTGTGGTATATGGATCGCAATCCTGTTTTGCGTAAAACGGATCTTTATGATCAATTGAACGGACAATTATTGACGACACTTTCCAATTCAAACAATACGGATGTGTTGTTGAATGCGGCTGTATCCGGTGTCACACCGACATTGGATGCGTCAAATCAATTAAAACCCCAAAATTTGTTGCCGGGTAAATTATCTTTGCCGCAATCATCTCAGAAAGCGCAATCTCAACCGCAGCAAGAAATTGTTGAACCTTCTAAATAAGTGTATAAAAATTGTCTTGTACTATGATAATTTTGTCATGGTCCGGACCGATTTTTTGGCGTAACGCGTAAATGTGGCTTTCCAATGTATGGGTATGGATGTCATTTTGATAGTGCCATACAGCTTTTAAAATTTCGTCTTTTGAAGCCTGATTTTTTTTGCATTGCGTTAAATATTTGATAATATCGGATTCTTTTTCGGTCAATTGGATGATTTTGTGATTTTTTTTATGGATTAACTGACGTTTTTGGGGCAACCACTTGAAAAAAACATTTTCAAAATGGGGTTCTTGTGCCTTTGAAATTACTCCTTTTAAATTATCGAAACAAAAAGGAAGGAGAATATCTTTTCCCAAAATCAATGTCGGTTTGTCGTTGCTCATTTCAGATTCTGTAATGATGACACAATAGGAATGATCAGTTTGATATTTTTCGGCATCTGAGCCCAATAAATCCAATAACGCCTTTTCCCAAATGAAATTTTGTACTTTTATACCAATCATCTCTTGCCTTTTTTGTCAAAAAAAGATATACATATTATTTAATCAGTATAACAAAAAGTGAAAAAAAATGATAGGATTATTTTTATATCAACTGCTTTTTATTTTATGTTTACCCGTTGGGGTAGCGATCTTTGTGTGGCGTTTTATCAAAGGCAAAGAAGACCATCATCGTTGGCGTGAACGTTGGGGAATTCCCGGATGTGCCCGTCCTGAGGGAAAATTGATTTGGATGCATGGGGCCAGTGTGGGCGAATGTTTATCCATGTTACCTTTAATTCGCCGTATGTTAGAAAGGGATGAAAGATTGCATATTATGGTGACCAGCGGGACAACTACGTCGGCAAAATTGATGGCAACACGCTTGCCAGAACGTGCTTTTCACCATTATTTACCGGTTGATGTTCCTTTTGCTGTGACGCATTTGATCCGTCATTTTAAACCCCAGGCTGCTTATTGGTTTGAATCTGAGTTTTGGCCAACTACTTTAAATGCTTTTAAAAAAGCCGGAGTGCCATTGATTTTATTAAATGGTCGGATTTCAGACAGATCTTTTGCGCGTTGGCAAAAACATCCTGCTTTTATTAAAATGATGCTTTCTTGTTTTACCCTAACTTTGGGACAATCTGAAGAAGACAGACGTCGTTTGGAAGTATTGGGTAGTTCCAATACAGCTTGTGTCGGTAATATCAAATGTGCGGCACCGGCCAGTCCGTTTGATCCTTCGGAATTGGAAAAGTTAAAAGCGCAAATCGGCGATCGTCCTTGTTGGTGCGGGGCTTCCACCCATTTTAATGAAGAGGAGCAACTGGCCGATGTATTTTTGGCGCTGAAATCAGATTTTCCTGACTTGTTGATGATTTGTGTTCCCCGGCACCCGAATCGGGCGGATGAGATTCAAAAAATGTTTGAAAACAAAGGTTGTAAGGTGGCACGTCGTTCACAGCGTGAGGAAATTACCCCTGATATACAAGTTTATTTGGCTGATACCATCGGTGAAATGGGGTTGTTGTATCAATTGACGCCGCTTGTTTTTGTGGGGGGTAGTTTGATTGATTTTGGGGGGCAAAATATGTTGGAACCCATGTATTGGTCTCGGGTGGTATTTGTGGGGCCTCACACGCAAAATTTCAGAGCTTTTATGGCTGCCGGCAAAGAGCAAAATGCGTTGATTGAAGTTCAAAGTAAAGAAGAATTGACTGAAAAAGT
>CAMZEQ010000037.1 GCA_947305835.1 uncultured Alphaproteobacteria bacterium
GTCCATTCATTATCCGCAAAAGAACATATCTTTGTGTCGCTGTTGTAAACACGCTGTGTGCCGCACTTACCACACTCTTCGGCCGTCGTGTTGATTGTGTCCGTATCCGAACAAGAATAACAATAACCGTTCGAGCTGCGGAATTGATCAGATTCACATTCCCATTTCAAATAACAATAGCTGCCCGTTTTAATGCGCGGCGTTTGTGCCACATCACACTTGGCACATTCCGTCGTATTTGCGGCAATGTTGGCGGGCGTTGAACATGCATAACACTTACCGCGATTGTCCTTAAAGCCCAACACAGGTGTGGCATGCCCGCACGCATCTTGCGGTCCCGTCAGCGTACAGCATTCATTGTCCGCCGGACAAACAGGACGCCCGACTTCAGCACATGAACGACAAACTGTCCCGTTCAAATAATAACCTTCCGCACAGGTCAAAGGTGTACCGGAGGCAGCATCGCATGTGGCAACCTTATCCCCGCATGCTTTACACCCCATGATGCCATCGCTGTATTGACCCGCCGAACAGGGCACACAGGCGCCGTCTTTGGCCTCGTACCCCGGCTCACATAAGCACACGCCCCAACGCTTTTCCATGTGCTCATCCGTGCAATCACCCGACACAATCTTAATCAGTTCGCATTCCAAAGTTTCACAAATGTGAACGTTAATAGAATGGACGCCTTGGGGATTGGAAACTTTCCGTTTGCTTCTGAACAAACTGCCGCCGGCGTCCGCCGACAGCGCCGTGAAAAAGATCCCCACAAAGAGGCACAAATAACATACTGATTTAATTAAACAAAATCTGCCGAGGGGGGGGGTATTGGACACATCCGCATGCATGAGCTCTCCTTTTCTTTTGCCCAAATCTAACACTTTTTATCACCTAAGTCAAGCAGAAAAATCCAACAATTCTTTATAAAAATACTGGATTTTTATTCAATTTTTTGCTATCGTGGGGCAAGGAGAAAAGTATGCGTTATTCTGTGATTACGATTTCGGGGCAGTTGGGCAGCGGTAAGTCTACCGTGGCAAAGTTGTTATCAGATAAGTTGGGCTGGATGATGTATTCAACCGGGCAAGCTCAGCGACTGATTGCCAAAAAGTATGGTATTTCAACTTTGGAACTTAATCAGCGCGCGATTTCAGATAAATCCATCGACGATGAAATTGATGCTGTTTTTAAAAATCCGCCGTGGGGAGATCAACCCTGTGTGGTAGATAGTCGTTTGGCTTTTCATTTTTTGCCGGATTCTTTAAAGGTATGTTTGCGCGTGACGCCGGAGGTGGCCGCTGAAAGAATTTTTCGGGAAAATCGTGCTTTGGAAACTTATGATTCTGTGGCTCAGGCTCGGGACTATTTACAAAAAAGACGCCAATTGGAACAAGCGCACTTCATGAAAAATTATAATCTGGATATCGAGCGTAATGATTTGTTTGACTTAATTATTGATTCTTCTCGGTTAACACCGGATGAAATTTGTCAAAAAATTATTCAATATCTTTAATCTCTTGTCCTTTGTTTTTTTTGCCGAATGCGCATCATCATGTCCATCATATGGCTTAATTGCGTGCGACGGATGAAATCGTTTTGATCTTTGATTTCTTCACGTTCCCTGTCTGCCTCATAGAGTAAAGATCGAAAATTTTTGAGCAGATTTTGATCTTGCGGCAGATTTTTAAACTGATTTAAAAAATTTTTTAATCGCATCGGATTTTCCAAGATGGATAACAACATTCCTTTTTCGGAAGCATCCAGCACCTGAAACAGGTTCGTTAATAGAGTACGTGTGATGCCGTCCATCGGAGGATCTGTTTCATCTCCGACTAAATTCAACAGTTGAACAAATTTTTGCGTTTCAGCAGATGTTTGTCTGTGTTGATTTTGTTGATGCAGACGTAAAACTTCCGTCAGTAAGGAAACGGGTGTGATTCTTTTCAGCGGAGCAAAACGAATTTGTGAACCTTCCTTTGATAGAACATCGACCATAAAACGTTGATCTGATGGTTTCATTTGTAAAAAGGCTTGTTTTAAATCAGCAACACGATTGGGGTGGGCATCCAACAGGGCCAGACCTGTTTTTAAAATATCCATTTGCTGTCCTAAACATAAGGCACATTTTTGGACATGGCGGGTTGAATCCATTCCCAAGAAAGTTGCATACTGTGTGCAATAAAAAGGCAATGTATCAGGCAAAAAAGACCTGACCGCCAAACAGGGGCAATTCGTGGGGCATAAATTTTCTTTTTCTTTCTGCATGATTGCACTGTGCCACACTTTTATAAAAAAATCAATCCCTAAAAAAATTAAAAAAATGTAAAATTTATGTTGCTTTTTTTTTAAATAAGTTTTATAACACCTTTTGAAGTATGGTAATTGTACCACAAATTAAGGAGGATGAAATGGACAAAAGATGGGTTATTTTATTGGGATGCGCCTTATTGGCCGGTTGTGTCAGCCATGAAACGGATTTGTACGGCGCCCAAGAAGAACGTGATGCAATGCTTTTAAATAAGCGCATGAAAGAGGGGTGTCAGTTTGTACGCAGTCAAGATGCTTATCGGGAATGTTTGTTGAATACTTATTATTCACAGTATCCGAAAGGTTATAAGACAGCTGAATTGGTGGATGGCGAACCGATTGCTATTGTGCGCGATCCTCATTCTTCTTATGTTGCATCAAGACAGGGGGCTGTAGCGCAAGTGGCACCGTTGCCGTCCACGGAACCGCGGATTATTCCGTATACAACCAGTGAGGTAACAACGGTGGATTCTACTTATACCCAAGATTATGTTGCGCCCCAACAGACAACCCTTGTCAAAACGCAAGAGATTGTAGCTGAGGTTCCTGTTGCTCAGCCCGTACCGGCTCCTGTCGTACAACCTATTGTAATGCCTCAACCTGTTGCAACACCGGCTCCTCAACAAGATCCGAGTTGGTGGTCGAATTATCAACAAACACGTGTTATAACACCGACGGTAACGGTGAAATGTCCGTGTGATGATCCCAATGATCCGTGTCCTCAATGCTATGAAAAATAGGCGCGAACTATGGGTGAGAAAAGAATGTAATGTTAATTTATAATATTAAACTGAAAGGGAAAAAATGAAAAAGATTTTATTATCAACTGTGTGTGCTTTGTTGGTGGCCGCTTGTTCTTCCGTTCAAAATGGTTCCGAAATTTATGGTAATGGGGCCGGCGGATGGAATGAAGATGTGAACATTTCTGATTTACAGGCGACGGCCAATACAAAGGCTTTTCGTAATCAAACACCGGATGTGGTGTATTTTGCTTTGAACAGCTCGGCATTGGATGCTTCGGCTAAGGCTGATTTGACCGCTCAGGCCGAATGGTTAAAAGCGCATCCGAAAGCTTTGGCACTTGTGGAAGGTCGTTGCGACGAACGCGGTACGCGTGAATACAACTTGGCGTTGGGTGATCGTCGTGCCAATATTGCACGCAGCTATTTGATCTCTAAAGGTGTGGAAGCTGCACGCATTCGTACGATTTCTTATGGTAAAGACAAACCTGTCGTTTTGGGTTCGGATGAAGAGGCTTGGGCCAAAAATCGTTCCGCGACCACGGTTGCTTATTAAAAAGAGCTTGACTTTTTCCTCCTGATGATTATGCTATTCATCAGGGGGATTTTTGTATGAAAAGACAGGATATGTATTCAAAAATTTTATTAATTGTGTTGTGTTTGTTTTCTTTTTCTGTTCAGGCTGACCCTCAAACAGAAATGATGCAGGATAAATTGGATCGGT
Source organism: uncultured Alphaproteobacteria bacterium (assembly GCA_947305835.1). GTDB lineage: Bacteria > Pseudomonadota > Alphaproteobacteria > CAAHEQ01 > UBA3637 > UBA3637. Next base: position 3,772 of record CAMZEQ010000037.1, read on the forward strand.
TAGAGGCTGAATTGGCTTTGGTTCAACGCAAAATTTATCAGCAACCGGTATCGGTATTATCGGATATATCCGTGAAACCCGCAAATATTGATGAATTGTATGCCCAAATTGATGCTCAAAATCAGGTTGTTCAAAATTTGACGGCGCAGGTGGAAGAATTGAATTATCGTTTAACGGGGTTATCGGATCAATTGAATCGAATGCAACAAGATACCGATTTTCGGTTTAATCAGTTAACGGAAAATAAGATTCAAAAAATATCTGATTCAAAGGATGTAGCCGAACTTACAGTGGCAGATAAGGATGCTTATAATAAGGCTTATGAACTTTTAAAAAACGGTCAATATGAACAGGCTGAACAGGCTTTTTTGACCTTTATGGAAAAATATCCGAATTCTGAGTTGTTAGGCAATGCCAATTACTGGTTGGGAGAAAGTTATTATGCTCGGCAAAAATGGGCCGAAGCGGCAGGTTTATTTGCAGACGGTTTTACAAAATACAAGGACAATATTAAAGCGCCTGACAGTATGTTTAAATTAGGTTTGACAATGAAGCAAATGGGTAAGACAAAGGAAGCTTGTACGGCTTTTAAAAATCTGACAACTGAATTTCAAAATTTGGCGGATCATTTGAAGAAAAGGGTTGATCAGGAGGTTAAGGAATTGAAATGTCCCTGATCAAAAAATTAGATACTTGGTTACAAACGTATTTGCCGTCGAATATTCGACGGATAGCTGTGGCTGTATCAGGGGGGGCGGATAGCTTATGTTTGGTACATTTGTTAATCGGTTGGTGCCAAAAAAACGATGTTCGGTTGTTTGCCTTTACCGTGAATCACGGTTTGCGTCCTGAAGCATCTGATGAAGCAAAATCCGTTCATACTTTGTTAACGACGTGGGGTGTCAAACATCAGATTCTTTTATGGCGCGGCCCGAAACCCAAAACGCGATTGGAAGAGAAAGCCCGTCAGGCACGTTATGATTTAATGTATCGTGCTTGTAAGAAAAATAAAATCCAACATCTTTTTTTGGCACATCATATAGAGGATCAGGCAGAAACATTTTGGGCGCGGTTGGCTCATGGCAGCGGTGTGGACGGTTTATCGGCCATGGAATCGGTTTTGCCTTGGCACGAATGTTTTTTGATGCGGCCCTTGTTGTCTGAAAAAAAGGCGGATATAGTGTCCTATTTAAAAAGGAATCATATTCAATGGTTTGAAGATTCAATGAATCAGGATGAGGTATATGAACGGGTACGTTGGCGTCAAAGACAAAAGACACTGACTGATTGGGGAATATCGCCCGAGGTTGTCGGTACTTTAACCAACAGAATTCAATCAGTCAAATATGCTCTTTCGTTTTATACGAAGAATTTCGTTCAAAATAACGTATTTTTATCCCCTTTAGGATACGCCTTTATCCAAAAATTGGCATGGGATATTATTCCTGAGGCTGTCCGGGTTCGTGTTTTGCAACAAATTTTGCCGATTTTATCCGGGGATGACAGGCTTGTTTCTTTGGAAGGATTGGAACGTTTACTTGCCGATAAACGTCTCAGCTTTACTTTTGCCGGCTGTCAATTTGTCAAGAATACAAAAGGATGGTACATTACAAAAGAACATCGGGAGCCGTTAAAAAAACAACCGATTTCTGTTTGCCGAATGACGCGGTGGGATCGTTTTGATATAATTTCTCCCTCGAAAAAAATGGTCATGCCTTTATCACCGGACAAATATTTTAAAAATATTCCGAGTTTGATCCAAAAGGGATTTCCCCATTTGGTCGGAAAAATTCATTATTCTGTTGACAGCAGTTGTTTTTGTGGTATTTATGTGCCCGGTATGCCGGTAATGACGCAAAAAGAACTTGAAAAAAAAGCGCTTTTGGACTATAAAAAAGGCGAACAGACGATTTTTGTTCATTTTAACCCAAGGAAAAATAATGCGTAAAAAAGTATTTAATAAGAGTTTTTTTATTTGGTTGTCGTTGTTTTTTGTTTTGGCAATTATGGCCAACTTCAGCTATTTGCCTGAAAATCCGAAAAATGTCCAAGAGTTGGGCTATTCCGAATTACTCACTAAAACAAAGGCCGGTGAAATTCAATCTGCCACTATCCAAGGTCAAAATGTTTTCGGGAAGACCAAAGAAGGTAAGGATTTTAAAACCTATGTTCCCGATGATTCCGGGATTGTTCCTTTATTTACCGAAAACAAAGTTGAATTGAAGGCTGAACCCGTACCGGAAAAGGGCGAATCTTGGGGTGAGATTTTGTTATCGTGGTTGCCGATGCTTTTCTTTTTGGGCTTTTGGATTTTGATGATGCGTCAAATGGCGGCCAGTAACGGTAAGGCTTTGAGCTTTGGAAAGTCTAAGGCGCGTTTGCTGACCGGTAAAGATTCTGTTACCTTCAAAGATGTGGCCGGTATTGAAGAAGCCAAACAGGAACTGCAAGAAATTGTGGAATTTTTGAAAGCCCCGGCCAAATTTCAACGTTTGGGCGGTAAAATTCCCAAAGGTGTGTTGTTGGTGGGCCCTCCGGGGACAGGTAAAACGTTGCTTGCTAAAGCGATTGCAGGCGAAGCCGGCGTTCCGTTTTATTCTATTTCCGGTTCTGATTTTGTGGAAATGTTTGTCGGGGTAGGGGCTTCCCGTGTCCGTGATATGTTTGAACAGGCTAAAAAGACCAGTCCTTGTATTGTTTTTGTGGATGAAATTGATGCTGTCGGACGTCACCGTGGTGCAGGTCTTGGCGGTGGCAACGATGAACGCGAACAAACATTGAATCAATTGTTGGTTGAGATGGATGGTTTTGAGGTGAATTCCGGTATTATTTTAATTGCGGCGACGAATCGTCCGGATGTATTGGATCCTGCCTTATTGCGTCCGGGGCGTTTTGACCGTCAGGTTGTGGTGAATAATCCGGATGTTAAAGGGCGTGAGGAGATATTGCGTGTCCATGTACGAAAAGTTCCTTTGGCCCAAGATATCGATCTGAGTATCTTGGCGCGGGGAACCCCCGGTTTTTCGGGTGCGGATTTGGCGAATTTGGTCAATGAAGCGGCTTTGTTGGCGGCGCGTCGCAATCAAACAATGGTAACGATGGACGATTTTGAAGATGCCAAAGATAAGGTGATGATGGGAACCGAACGGCGCAGTTTGATGATGGATGAAAAAGAAAAGAAGATGACGGCTTATCATGAAGCCGGGCACGCCATTGTATCGTTGCATTTGCCCGAATCGGATCCGTTGCATAAAGTGACGATTATTCCGCGTGGTCGTGCGCTGGGTGTTACCATGCAGCTACCCGAAAAAGACAAGTATTCGCAAAGCAAAACTTATTTGCAATCGCGTTTATCTATTTTGTTTGCCGGTCGTGTGGCCGAAGAAATGATTTTCGGTAAGGAAAAAGTTTCCACGGGCGCCAGTAATGATTTGCAGGTGGCGACGACTATTGCACGCAAGATGGTTTCCGAATGGGGGATGAGTCCTTTGGGCCCGATTGCTTTTGAAGAACCCGAATCGGACGTCTTTTTGGGTTACAGTATTGCCTAACGTAAAAATATGGCTGATCAAACGGCACTTCAGGTGGACAAAGCCATTTCTGATTTGGTGATGGCGGCCTATATGCGCACACAAACTATTTTGCGTACGAATAAAAAAGAATTGGATATT
>CAMZEQ010000038.1 GCA_947305835.1 uncultured Alphaproteobacteria bacterium
CTCTGGGCCCGCTGATTAAGAGTCAGCTGCTCTACCAACTGAGCTACGCGCCCCATCAAAGTGACTTTAAGTATAACCGAATTATCCTGAAATGTCAATACTTTTTTAAAGTGCGTATCCCAAATACCCTTTATTTTTTCATAATTTCTTCCACATCAATTTCCGTTGAAAACCACCCTTTATCCACTTCACCACGAATTTCTACAATATCTTCTGACAAAATTTGCGTATTACCGATAATTTCGTCATCTATATCCAAAACAATCATTCCTGTGTTATCGGAAAATTGGTATTTCCCCTTTCCCAACGGTTTATCAATTTTACCTTGCAAAACGACAGGGGTGTCATCTTGAAAAGTCATAACTTCCAAAACGGTATTGGCAGGCCCCATATTTTTAGCGTGCGCCCCGAAAGCAAATGTCACCGCAACTGCGGTCATTAATAATTTGTTCATATTCCCTCCTTAATGTTGAACAATTTTAAGGTGGAATATACAGCCAAGTTTAGCAAGTAGCCCGACGAATTAATCCGTTGGTATTTTAATTTCTTTGTAAATGCGATGCGATTTTATACCACAAACGCTTTAATCCTTTGATGTGTCCTTTTGGGGGAACTCCATAGAGTGAGAACCATTTTTCATAGCGTTGTTCTTTATTTTCAACCCAACCACCATCTACCCGACCATTTGGTCTGAATACAAGCATGGGTAAAAAGGCGTTATCGTCTTTTTGTTCTACTTCATTTGCGGGAAAATCATTTGCCCGACCTTGGGCATAAACCAATGTTTTGTTAACAGGGAATTTTCGGAAGACGTCATCCGAAACAGAAGGACCGCTTTTCAAATACAAATGGATCAAAATCGGGTCGACGTGCCTTTGGGGAACAGATTCAACCACATCCAATGTTTCATTTAATTGATGTAAATTATGAGTCATGTTTTCTTTTGGGGTGTCCACAAAAGAAATGGCAACTGATTGTTCGGAAAACAAAGCCTTTGCCAACGCCAAACGAGAGCGTTCATCTGTTACACCGCGTGTAAGGTATTCGGCGTTACCTTTTTCTTCTTTTATCCACAATCCAACATCACCGGAATCTATATCCATAATATTATCATGATAAGACAACATATCTGAATCTGAAAAAAACTGAGCGAAATGATGATCCACATATTTTTGCGGGTAATGGCGGTAATATTTATTTAAAGCAGCATAAAGTGTTTTAAATACAGGCCAAGGCATGTGTGATAAATGCGATGTTGCTCGTGCGCCGCAGTGTGAACAATGATTTACACATCCCTGTGTTAATTGAATCGCCGGGAAACCATAACATTTTTCTTGTGTGGTCGGATTAAAATCTTCAAAGGTTAAATTTTTGGCAAATTGCTTGCTGACATACCATTTTCTGAAAAAATCCGGATCAAGCAAAAATTTATGACTGCTTCGAATTGCCAAATACGCGATTTTGTCCGAAAATTGTTTTTCAGAAAGAGCACGTTGTAAAATTTTAAGAGCTTTGTCGCCTTTGGCTGAGGTTAATTTACGACGTGTTTGTTTAACGGTCGGATCTTGTGTCAGGGGAACACCGCAATTTTGATATTCTTTTAAAACATGAACCGCTTTTTGAATTTGATAGGCATTTAATTTTTCCCGCAAAACTTTATCGGATAGGTAAGGAGATTTTTCAATCAACTCTTGAATTTCATTCGGGGTATTCTTCCTTAAAAACCACGGTAAAGCCGGCCAATTCGGATAGGCCGCACGCAAAACCGGAACAGAATAAATTTGATACAACAAAAAATCCCCCAGTGCTTCTCGGGCAATTTTCGGGTTTTCTTTTAAAAAAAAGAGTTTCTCGTAATGCTTCATCTCATCCCTTTAATGGGGATTATTATACCAAAAAACAATCGTTTTGTCAAGTTTTTTGTTATTTGATTAAAAATCATCGTTGGGAATAATGGCTTTTGCAAACTTTTTACCGCGTTTGACTTTTTTCAATTTTAAATCCGGAATCGCCGTCACTATTGCATCGTGCATGGGCTTTAACGCATTGGTATAAAAATGATCCACCCCATCCAACAAGCGGTAATCGATGTTAATATTTTCCGTACAATCCAATTGTTCCGCCAAATAGGCAACCGTTTTTTCATCCACAACGGTATCGGCGCTGCCTTGAACAATTACGCCCGACGAAGGACACGGCGACAAAAAGCTGAAATCATACATATTTGTGGGCGGTGTAATGAAAACAAAACCTTGAATTTCCGGGCGACGCATTAATACCTGAGCCGCAATCCACGCCCCGAAAGAATAACCCGCAATCCAGCATTTATTGGAATCAATATCATGCGATTGAAGCCAATCCAAAGCCGCAATAGCATCCAATAATTCCCCCGCACCCGTACCATCCATATGACCTTGGGAACGACCGACCCCTTGGTAATTAATACGTAAAGCGGAAAAACCCAAATTAACAAAAGCTTGGAAAGCCGCATAAGTCACTTTATTATTCATGGTACCACCTTGAATCGGATTGGGCGGCAACACTAAAACAAAAGGCGCTTTGGGGTTTTCAGATTCAAAAAAACGCCCTTCTAAACGACCGAAAGGACCTTGAAAAAATACTTCTGACATGAATACCTCCTAAGAAAAACGGGGTGGGATTATGTTTTTAAGGTAACATATTTTTACCCAAAAAGCAAGTTTTTTATTGACAACGGATAAATTTTAGAGTAAAATAGGGGCGCTTTGGCGGAATAGCTCAGTTGGTAGAGCGGAGGAATCATAATCCTTGTGTCGGGGGTTCAAATCCCTCTTCCGCTACCAAAAACAAAAAAACGTCCCATATATCGGGGCGTTTTTCTGTTTCTGTCAATATAAAGGATTTTTGATGCCCGCCTATGCATTCGGACGAATAACAGATTTATATTGCCAACCGAATACCAAATCCCACAGGGGGGTATCTCGCCTTTGCACTTTTCCCAAGGCTGTTGCCAAACGGTGCAAAAAATTATCTTCATGTTTGTATTTATACATTCCTAAATCTGCTTCCGGAACCAATTGTCTGGCTTTTTCCAAATTTGTTTCCAATTCCAACGCTATTTTGATCATATAGCGCGAAAAACACATTGACGGCCCGCTGAGGTTTGATGTGTTTTTCATAACAGAGACGCCATTTTCACCGGGCATAACAATCATATTATTTCGTGTATGTGTCATAATAATATCTTTTTCCCGATTCAACCATTCATTCAGATTTTTAAAATAGTCCGGTCCGTACCAATCATCGTCGTCAATTTTACAAAAGAAATCATATTGTTCCAAATCAATATCCCGAACAGTATCCAATAAATTACCGTATTGATCTCGATTTTCATCAACACGAACGCGGACACGTCCTTTGGCAATTTCCGGCGCCCACTCTTTTAATAAAGCTTCATCCACAAAATTTTTCGGCACCCCCTTGATGGAAACACTGATATCCACAGGATAACTTTGTTTCAGCAACCTCAAAACTTGAGCAGACGCAAACATCGGCCGATTATAGCTGCTCATACAAGCCAAAATACGATACTTTTTTTGACCGTTGTCGAATTGTTTAAATAAAAAGTACCCCAAAACAGATATGAACAATACGATCATCAATAAGACGCATAGTCTTTTTGTATTTTTTTTCTTTGTGCGCATAACATCCTCTCTCTTTTGATATATTGTGGACTATATCAAAATCCCGACATAAAATCAATTAATATATTTTCAATATTTACCCTCATAGGCATCCAAATAAATTTGCCGGATATCATCCATCAAAGGATAAACCGGGTTGGCGCCCGTGCATTGGTCATCAAATGCCAAACGCACCAACACATCCAAATTCTTTTTGAATACCGTTTCATCAATGCCGTATTCTTTAATGGATTTTGGCACACCGCAAACTTCTTTTAAATCCGCAATAGCCTTCAACAATAAATCCACCTTTTCGTCATCGGATACTTTTTCATCGGCCAAATACAGCACATGTGCCACCTGAGCGTAACGTTGTTTGGCCTCAGGCGCCTTATACTGAGGGAAAGCTGTTTGCTTTTTGGGTTTATCCGTTGCATTAAAACGAACAACCTGACAAATCAAAAGCGCATTGGCAATCCCATGAGGAATATTATACATGGCCCCCAATTTGTGCGCCATAGAATGACATAACCCCAAAAATGCATTCGCAAAGGCCATCCCCGCCATTGTCGCCGCATTGTGCATTTTTTCACGCGCCTTAGGATCTTCAGCCCCGTTTTTATAAGAGCGCGGCAAGTAACGAAAGATCTGCTTGGTCGCTTCCAATGCCAAAGAATTCGTATAATTTGTTGCCATGACAGAAACATAGGCTTCCAAACAATGTACCAACGCATCCAAACCACCGGCAGCTGTCAATCCCTTAGGCAAATTATCCACAAAATTAGCATCAATAATGGCCATATTGGGTGTTAAAGCATAATCAGCAATCGCGTATTTCACATGCGTTTTATCATCTGTGATGATAGAAAACGGCGTGACTTCCGATCCTGTTCCCGAGGTTGTTGGAATACATACCAATTGTGCTTTTTTGCCCAATTCAGGCAATTGGCAAATCTTTTTACGAATATCCATAAAGCGCATGGAAATATCCGTAAAATCTACATCGGGTTGTTCGTACATCAACCAAATAATTTTGGCCACATCCATCGGTGAACCGCCGCCCAAAGCAATAAACAAATCCGGTTGATAAGATCGAACCATTGACAGTGCCTGCTCCACTGTGGACAACGTGGGATCCGGTTTTACATCAAAGAAAATTTGATAGTCCATATCAATCGCTTCCAATGTATCCGTGATGGTACGCACGGCCCCGGAATCGAACAAGAATCTGTCCGTCACAATGAAAGCACGTTTTTTTCCGGCATATTCACGCAAAGCCAAATCTGTGGATCCGCGTTTGAAATAAATTTTCGGGGGAACCCTAAACCAAAGCATATTTTCTCTCCTTTCTGCCACCGTTTTATAGTTAAGTAAATGTTTTATGCCGACATTCTCGCTGACGGAATTGCCGCCCCAAGAACCGCATCCCAAAGTCAATGAAGGCTCTAATCTGAAATTATACAGATCGCCGATTCCGCCTTGTGAAGACGGGCTGTTAATCAAAATGCGCCCTGTGGGCATTTTTTCGGCGTAAAAATCAATGCGATTCTGTTTGCGTTCATCCGTATAAAGAACGGATGTATGCCCCATGCCGCCCAAGTGCACCAAAGCCAAAGCAATATCTGTTGCTTTTTCAAAATTGGGCGCTTTATAAAGTGTCAAGATCGGGGATAGTTTTTCATGTGCAAACGGATTTTGGGCGCTGTAATCGGATTGTTCGGCCAACAAAATTTTACTGTCTGAGGGTACGGTAAAACCGGCCAATTTGGCAATTGTTTCGGCTGATTGTCCCACAATGGCCGGATTCACCCCCTTGTCTGTCAATAAAATTTTACCCAACTTGTCCGTTTCATTTTTATTCATTAAATAGGCGCCGCGTTGAACAAATTCTTTTTTGACTTCCGTGTAAATTTCTTGGGCCACGATCACAGCTTGTTCTGATGCGCAAATCACACCATTATCAAAGGTTTTAGACATTAAAATAGAAGATATGGCCTGACGAATATCGGCCGTTTCATCAATGATTGCGGGCACATTACCCGATCCTACCCCCAACGCAGGTTTTCCCGAAGAATAAGCCGCCTTCACCATTCCGGGACCGCCGGTGGCCAAAATTGCCTGAATTTTCGGATGAGTCATTAAAGTTTGCGACATTTCAATGGTGGGTTCGTCAATCCAACCGATAATATCTTTCGGGGCGCCAGCTTTTACGGCGGCATCCAACACCACTTTGGCCGCAGCAATTGTTGATTTTTTGGCACGTGGGTGTGGTGAAAAGATAATACCGTTGCGTGTTTTTAAACAAATCAGCGCTTTAAAGATAGCTGTTGATGTCGGATTTGTTGTCGGCACAATACCGGCGATAATCCCCAAAGGCGCCGCCACGATTTTGACACCATTTACTTTATCCCGACTGATGATGCCGCAAGTTTTTGTATTTTTATGTTTATTATAGATGTATTCGGCGGCGAAGTGGTTTTTGATGACTTTATCTTCCACGATGCCCATTCCTGTTTCGGCGACAGCCTGTTCGGCCAAATCGATACGTGCCTGATCGGCGGCAGCGGCAGCCGCTTTAAAAATAGCCGCCACTTGTTCTTCCGAAAAATCCGCATAAATTTTTTGGGCAGCATGCACTCTGTCAATTAACTTTTCCAAATCTTGTGTTGTTTTAATTTTTTCCATTTTGTCCCCTTTGATCTTTCGTTTTATCTATGTAATGATACCCCCGACCTTTTGCCAGTCCTTGTTGGACAACATCATATAAGATTTTAAGTTTGATGTCAAATTTAATTTTGCAGCTTTTGTGCCGTTATTTTGATTTCGGAAACAGCCAACTCATTCTTGTTGGTATTATTGAAATCAAATTTTAAGTATTGATAAGATGTACCGGAATTACAAGTAACTGTTACAGCCTGAGAGGAACTTGGTTGAGTATAGCTCGATTTAGAACCAATTTGCGTCCAGTCGGAACCATTATTGGAACCATAAACAGTAATGGATGTTGGGAAACGATTTAAGTGGCCACTTTCATTGGTTGTATAAAAACCAATAGACGATACCTTTAATTGTACGGGCAATTGCCAAATAATATATGCAGATGCATTAGGTGTGAACCATTTGCTGCTCATAGAACCAACAGTCCCATCAAAAGCACACCATATTGGATGAGAACCGGCAGTACACTCTGAATCATTTCCAAATGTAGCAACAGAGGCAGACAATGTTCCATGGCTGGTATTACTTGTCAACGCGGGTTGTGTCCATGTTACCCAAGTTTGCTGGGAAGCGAGGATGCACTGACTGCCTGACATTGTCCGCGGATAGTCCGTATTATCGCAGGCGGCACATAATTCAGCGGTGGATACATAGCCGGATGTGTTTGAACAAGAATAGCAACCACCATAAGAGTCACGGAACTTACCCGTCCCGCACGCACTGACATATTCCTCACAGGCACCGTTTTGCACGGTATAGCCACTGGCACAAGTTAGTTTCAAATAACAATAACCATTATCCATCAATACCCGCGGAAAGTCCGTACCGTTGCATGCGGCACATTCTTCGGCGGTGGATGCCACGCCGTATATGTATGAACAACCAACACAGCTATTTCCACTTTGGAACTCCCCGGTACCGCAAGCACTGACATTTTCCACACAGGCGCCGTTTTGTACGGTATAGCCACTGGCACAAGTAAGGGGGCCGCTTGCATTACAACTGGCCACAT
>CAMZEQ010000039.1 GCA_947305835.1 uncultured Alphaproteobacteria bacterium
ATTTAACCGATCAGCCTGATGATTCGTCTGATAAATTCGGCTATGATCCTATTTTAGTTCCTGATGGTTATGAAAAACCTTTCGGTGCGTTACCTGCTGAGATTAAAAATCAGTTATCACACAGGGCCGGAGCTTTGGAAAAATTGGTGACCTATTTAAAATCTTGACAAGCCTTTAAAATTCGGCTATGCTGACAACGCTAATTTAACAAAGGAGAATAATATGTCCATAGAACGTACTTTTTCAATGATTAAACCGGATGCGACGGCTCGTCATTTGGAAGATGAGATCAATGCTCGAATCAAAGCGGCAGGTTTGAAAATTGTTGCCAGTAAGCGCATTGAAAAGCCATCCCGTGAACAAATCGAAAAATTTTATGAAGAACATAAAGGGAAGCCCTTTTATGACGGTTTGGTCGAATTTATGACTTCCGGTCCGATTCAGGTCCAGGTTTTGGAAGGCAATAACGCCATTGCCCGTTATCGCGAATTGATGGGTAAAACGGATCCGAATGAAGCTGCTGAAGGTACTTTACGTAAGCTTTATGCCGAAAGTAAAGGACATAACTCTGTGCATGGTTCGGATTCTTCGGCCAGTGCCAATCGCGAAATTTCTTTGTGGTTTACGCGCGAAGAATTGATTTAGTTTTTTTTAAAGCTGTTTCGGGGGTATGATTATGCCCCCTTTTTTTATAAAATTTGTTTACCGTAACGCAAAATTTGCTCAGCCAATTCCGAGCGTGTGCCGTCAGGGTTATGCATGATTATCGGCGGATATAATTTTAACGGTGTTTTTGAACCCAAAATCCCCCGTATGATTACACGGGTTGCCGGTTGATTTAATTTTGTTTGAATGGGGAAAATTTCAATTTTACCTAATTTTTTTTCCGACACAGATAAAATTTTCCCCATCATTTCAGGACGATGAATGATGCAAAAAGATCCTTTGGATTTTAAATGTTTTAAACAGTAGTTCAACCATTTCTTTAAATCAAATCCAGCCTGATAAGCCAATCTTTGCTCATCATTTTGACGCCCTTTTCCTGTGTTATCATAAAAGGGGGGATTGGTGACGACATGATCAAATAATTTACCCTTTAACGGATCTTTTGAATGAAATAGATTGTGTTCAATAATGTTAATATCCGTGTGATTTAAGATGGCGTTTTGATGGATGATTTTGACTAAGGAAGATTGACATTCTAGACTTGTTAAACAACAATGAACACGTGCATTTACACACAACCCGATCACACCGTTACCCGCCCCCACATCCAATAATGTTTCGCCTTTTTTTATCGGGACTGCTGATGCCAATAAAACCGCATCAGAAGTGGCACGCAACCCTTTTTGTGATTGTTCCAATAAAACTTTTCCGCCTAAAAATTCATCAAATGTCGGCATGTTTTCAGTATAGAAAAATTTTTTTTAAAGCGCAACACAAAAAAGTATTTGCAAAAGTTAAAAAAAGTCGTTATACTTCCCGTTAAAGGGAGAAATCGATGAAAAAAATTATTTTCGGACTGCTGCTGATTGTTTTGATCGTGGTAGGGGTTTTTGTTTTTTCTATCGCGCGTTCTTTTAATGCGGATTCTTATAAGACACAGATTATTTCAAGCTTGGAAGAATTGACTGGACGACGTGTCAGTTGCTCTGATGAAACGAGTCTTTCGTGGCGTCCTCAGCCGACCTTTATTATGAATGATTTGATTATATCGAATCAAGATGGCAGTGCCACACCCAATATGCTTTCCGTGAAACAGGTTCAAGTGGAAATGGATTGGTCCTCTTTTCTACGTCCGTCATTGGTGATTAAGCGGATTATTTTGAAAAATCCGAGTATACTGGTGGAAAGATTACACAGTTACCAAACGAATTTTACTTTCCCTTATCTGTTTAATCCTGAACAAAATGTGGAAAGCGACAGTATTATCGGTGATTCGCATTCGTTGACGGTGAAGGCCTTTGAAGTGGTGGATGGGGCCATTACTTACCACAATGATTTAACTTCGGATACGGTTGTATTGAATAAAATTTCCGGTTTGGGGCGCATGGAATCGTTAAACGGTCCTTTCTCCTTTAAAGGGGCGTTTAATACGGCCAATTATACGCTGGATGTTGATTTAAAGACAAATAAATTGACTGTTTCAGAACCGGTTACCGGTGAATTGAATATTAAAAATTCAGCAGGTAATACTCAGATTAATATGAACTATTCCTTATTCCCGAATAAAACAGATGATTGGTTGGTGTTGGATGCCAGTTATTCATCCCAGAGTCCGACGGAATTGTTTGATCGTTTGAATCTCATCTGGCCGGATTTTGGTCCGTTAAAGGGGTATTTTAAATTGATTATCAGTCCTCAAAATAATACTCTTAAAGAATTTGTTATGGTTCAGGGGGAAGAACAAAACTCGGTTTCTTGTAACATCATGTTTAGACCTGATGAAACAGACAAAAAAGACAAATTGACCTTTACAATGGATAAATTGGATTATGTTCGGTGGCAACCGGTTTTAATCAAAGTGATTCCTTTTTTGTTCGGGCAAAGCCATGATTCTTTTTTGACTGATGTTTCTGTGAATCAGTTGGTTTGGAACGATCAAAGTGTTTCGGATGTATTAATTCAAGGGAAAGTTGCCCAAGGGGTTTTGAATGGTAATTTTTCGGCGGTATTACCTTTTGAAAGTAATTTCAGTATATCGGGTGAATATTTGTTAAATCAACATGCTGTTTCCGGCGAATTGAATCTCCAGACACCAGATTTGTTCCCTTTGATTCAGTGGGCTTATGGCAAAAAGACGGCATGGTTGCCGACGGTGGAAAAAGTGGCGGCCCAATGGACGGCAAAAATCGATTTATCTGATAAAAAGCGTGCTGTGGATATTCGTTTGGCTTCGATTGCGAATACAAAAATTTCGGGTTCTGTGGATAAAGAAAAGGATACTTTAAAGACGGATTTAAAAATTCAAAGCCTGAATTTGGATATGTATTATCCGCATTTGGCCACAACCGGTTATCAAACGATTCAAGATTGGTTAACGACTTTCGGACAACATTTGACGGATTTTGCCAAAAACGGCCAAATCAATTTGGATATTGATGGCCTGAAAGTTTTTAAAAAAGATGTGAATCAAATTGTCTTAAAGGGAAAATGGGCTGATCGAATTTGGGATGTTGAGCAACTAAGCTTAAAAAATGCCGATGATATAGACGTGCAATTTTCGGGGCAAATTCGACAATTCGGAACGGCTGATTTCAGCTTGAATAAAGCCCGTCTTGACTTTAATATCCCGAATTGGGATAAATGGTATCCTTTATTGCATTTACCTGATTTGGAATCTAAGTTGGAAAAATTTTCGGCTGTTTCCGGTTCAATCAATTATTCCGGCAATGCCAAAGAAGGTAAGGTTGAAATGCAAGGAGCTTTGGATAAATTAAAATTTGTGGCATCCGGACAAATTTTTCCCACGCTTCAAACCTTTGATAAAGTGCATTTTGTGTTGAATCATTCTGATTTTACACAATTGATGAAGTATATTCAGCCGGATCAAACGTGGAGTTCTGATTGGGCTGTTCCTGTTGATTTTGATGGTGTTGTTTCCAAAAATTCCGAAGAATTAACATGGACGAATGCCAATATTTTCTTTGGGAAGAATAAATTCAAATCTTCCGGTCAACGGCGTTTTAATCTGTTGGATTTGAAAATTCAAGCGAATCAATTAGAATTGGGGGCATTTTTACCGACATTGAATAATTTAAATCAAATTTGGTCTGTCCCGTCTGATTGGCCGGATATGTATGTTGATGTTGCTTCGGATCGTTTTACTTATGGTGATATTCAGGGGGAACAGCTAAAATTAAAAGCATCATTACAAAAGCAAAAATGGACAATATCCGGATTGGATTGTTTGATTGGTGATAAACAACCGGGACGCTTCTCTTTGGATGGCAGTATAGAGGTCGGTAAAGAAATTCAACCGAACATTCATTTGGAATGGGATAGGATTCAATTGGGTAAAAAAGATTTAGCATTTGGTCCGTATCGTTTTGCCCAAGGTGAAATTTCGGGGAATGCTAATATTAAATCAAAAGGAAATTCATGGGCTTCTTTGATCAGTAACGCGACCGGTCAAGGTCGTATGACTTGGGGGCAGGGGACGCTTTACGGTATAGATGCGTCCGCTTGGTTGACGGCAGTTCAATCGGCCTTGGCAGCCGAACAAATCGGTCAAAGTTTTTCATCACATTTGCAATATGCTTTAACAAACGGTAAGACGGCTTTGCCGGAATTGGAGGGCAGTTTTACGGCTAATAAAGGCTTTTTGAATTTTACGGATATCCATGGTTCAAATGATTTGGTAACTTTATCCGGTATGGTGTTTGATTGGGCTTTGGCCAAAGAGGGCAGCCATATCAAATTGCCCATTATTTTAACGGCTATTTCAAAATTGCCTGCGGTCGTTTTTGATTTTAACTACAATGCTTACAGTATTCAAAGTATTCCTTTTGAACAATCTTTTAATGAAGAATTGCGCTTGAAAAACCGTCAATCCGCTGAGGCGCGTCAATTGCAGAACTTAAAGGCAACGGAAGTTAAAAATCAACAGATGCGGTCAGAAGCCCAAAATATTATGACCAATATGGAACAAACCCTGAAACAATTACAGGAACGTGTTGCTTTGCGTTCGGATGAAGGTGCTAATCAGAAATTGGATGATTTAAATTATACGGCGCGTGAAATTCGTGATTTGGCTGTTAAAGTGGATTTAACCCCTTCAGAATATGCCGCATTGTTGGAAAAAGCTCGTTTGTGGGCTGTTCAGGTGACAGATTTGAATAATTTTTATGCGCGTCAGG
This sequence comes from uncultured Alphaproteobacteria bacterium, assembly GCA_947305835.1. Lineage (GTDB taxonomy): Bacteria > Pseudomonadota > Alphaproteobacteria > CAAHEQ01 > UBA3637 > UBA3637. Next base: position 4,860 of record CAMZEQ010000039.1, read on the forward strand.
ATTTATTAAATCAGCGGGTTAAGACGAATCAACTTTCACCGATGGTGAATACTTATTTGGCCAACATCGAACAAATTTATCAACAACACCCTCAATCTGTTATTTTGGCAGAAATTGTTTTGAATGCCAGAAAAGTGGCCTATTTGATTAAAGACGATGAGGCAAAGCTGGCCTTAGCGCAGGATGCTCCGACGGTTCAGAGCATTGTGATTCGCGTTCAAGATAATTTCGATAAAATTGAAAAAGCGCATCAATATGCCCAAAGGTTGCATCTTTCATTGATGAATGGTGGCGTAGGTTTATGATGAAGCGGGATACGATTTTAAAAGGTGATTGTATTTTTTTAATGGCTTCATTGCCAACACATTCGGTAGATATGATTTTCGCGGATCCGCCCTATTTTATGCAAACTTCCGGTCACCTGAATCGTGGGGACGGAACGCGTTTTCAAGGTGTCGACGAAACGTGGGATAAGTTTTCGGATTTACATGATTATGATGATTTTTGCCGGCGTTGGTTGGTGGAATGCCGTCGCATCCTAAAACCGAATGGGACTATTTGGGTTATCGGCAGTTTGCAAAATATTTATCGGTTGGGTTATTTGATGCAGGAAATGGGCTTTTGGATTTTGAACGAAGTGATTTGGACCAAGCCCAATGCGCCGCCTAATTTTACGGGAACACGTCTGCAAAATCGTCATGAAACATTGTTGTGGTGCAGTCCTAAAAAAGGTGCGCCTTATACCTTTAATTATAAAACTTTAAAAGCTTTGAGCGGGGGTAAACAAGCCAGCAGTGTTTGGGATATCCCTATTTGTTTGGGGCCGGAACGTTTAAAAGGGCAGGACGGTAAAAAATTACATGCAACACAAAAGCCCGAAAAATTATTATATCAGGTTATTTTGACTTCCACAAAACCGGGCGATTTAATCTTAGATCCGTTTATGGGGTCCGGAACCACAGGAGCCGTGGCAAAATTATTGGGACGACATTACATCGGTATTGAACGGGAAGAAAGATATGTTAAAGCTGCTCGCAAAAGAATTCAATCGGTGCACCCCAAGATGGATGATTTTGCAAATTTGATTTACGATGAAAAACCACCGAAAGTTTTATTCACGCATTTATTGAAAAAGGGGATTATTAAGAAAGGACAATATCTGTATACCCCGACACTTAAAAAAGCCAAGATTTTGCCTGACGGACGATTAAAATGCGGTGTATTTACAGGTTCCATCCATCAGTTGGCTGCTAAATTGCAAAATAAAAGCGTTTCAAACGGTTGGACTTTTTGGCAGATTTTTACAAAAAAAGGTTATCAACCTATTGACATTTTGCGCAGAAAAAATTAAGCTTGATTTCAGTTACCAAGGAGGCCCCGTGAGATATATTCAATTTTTAACTTTTTGTATGTTGTCTGCTTTATTGGTTGCATGTGCGCCCGATTCGTTAAATGAACGTCAGTATGTGAATTGGCGCCATTCTTTGGGCGAACCTGAGGTGCCTGATATGAAATATGCGGGTAATACTATTATCACAAAAGAAAGAAAAGTACAACAGATTGATCCGGCAATGGTACGCGTGGCACAAACCCAAGGTGATTATATGGAGGTTATCGCACGTCAATTTCGTCAAGATTTGCTTTCTTCAGGGGCTCAAGTGAGACAAGATGGTTCTCGGGTTTATGTTTATATGCCTGTTCAAGCGGTCTTCGGTTCTAATCAAGTGACAATCAAACCGTCTGTTGAGCCGGCATTGAAATCTATTGTCCAAAATTTAAAGTCTCATCCGGCGACGATGGTTCGTGTGATCGGGCATACCGACAATTCTTTGGGGGTGCTTCAAAGCAAAAAGCTTTCTTTACGGCAGGCAATTGCCTTTGCCAGTTATTTGAATAAAGAAGGAATTGATTCGGAACGTTTATTGGTGGAAGGTTTCGGCTCTGTTGATCCTATTGCTAATAATAAGACATCCGAAGGAAGAGCCAAAAATTGCTATATAGAAATGATTGTTTATAATTTACAGTAAGGATGAAATATGAAAAAAACATTTGCTTTTTTAACAGCCTTGCTTTTATCAACCGGAGGTTTTGCTATGGATAAAGAAAATACACTGTATATGGATTTGGATTACGGACGCGTTATTATTGAAATGTTGCCTGATGTGGCACCGAATCATGTGGCCCGCATTAAAGAATTAACACGTCAAGGTTTTTATGATGGGGTTAAATTTCATCGGGTGATTTCCGGTTTTATGGCTCAAACCGGTGATCCGACCGGTACCGGCATGGGCGGAAGCGGCAAAAAATTAAAGGCAGAGTTTAATAAGACACCGCACTTGCGTGGCGTTGTTTCTATGGCCCGTGCGATGGATCCCAATTCAGCGGACAGCCAATTCTTTATCTGTTATGATAAGGCAACTTTTTTGGATAATAAATATACTGTTTGGGGGCGCGTTATTTCCGGTATGGAATATGTGGATATGATCAAGAAGGGTGAACCCCCGAAAAATC
>CAMZEQ010000040.1 GCA_947305835.1 uncultured Alphaproteobacteria bacterium
GTACGATGAAAATGATGTTGAATATCATTTTGGTGTAATCAATCCAAAAATCATATCTTTAATCAAAAGAATGCCTATCATGATACGGAAAAATCTTTGCAATGGTATACATATGCGGCTCAAAAAGGTGAAGTTCAGGCTCAACTCTATTTGGCAGATTATTTTCAAGAAAATGATCATTATGATAAAAATCAAGCCAAATATTGGTTGGAAAAAGCTTTGGTCCAAATTTTTCCGGATGCTGCTGATTTAACACAGATTTCGCCCGATTATAAAGAACTGATGAAAGATTAATTATTTTTCTGATGTGGGGGCAGATGCGTAATTCTAAATCTTGGCGGAAGGGGAGAGATTCGAACTCTCGGTGGGGTTACCCCCCACGCCGGTTTTCAAGACCGGTGCCTTAAACCACTCGACCACCCTTCCATATTTACACGATTTTCAATTGGTCTTTTGAAAACCTTTTTCGAACGGGCTCATTTTATTCCAAAAAATAAAAAAAATCAAGTGCTTTTTTGTTCAAAATAAGCTATGATAAGAAAAACGAATCGGGGAAAATTATGAAAAAATTTTTAAAATCAGTGTGTTATATTTGTTTTGGTTGTTTTTTAACCTGTGCTGATTTGGCGGGTGCTCAGACAGATGATTTTCAACGCTGGCAGAAAGATTTTGAAAAACAGGCTTTGTCAGACGGTATTTTGCAAACGACTTTGGATAAATATATCCCAAAAATGAAATTGTTGCCGAATATTATCGAAACAGATATGAAGAAACCGGAATTTTTACAAAACTTTTGGGATTATACAGCGCTACGTCTTACGAACGAAAAAGTGGAAAATGCTAAACAGATTAAGCATACTTATACGACTTGGTTTAAACGCGTATCGGAGAAATATCATGTGCCGACCGAGTATTTATTGGCTTTGTGGAGTATGGAAACAAATTTGGGTGGATTTATGGGTAAAACATCATTGCTCAATTCTTTGGGCTCTTTGGCCTATCATCCCAGGCGCCGAGAGTTTTTCACAAAAGAATTATTGGCTTATTTCCATATTTTGGAATCCGAACCTTATCCGCCTCAATACGGATCATGGGATGGCGGTTTCGGACACTTTCAATTTATGCCGACGACTTTTATGGCGTATGCTGTCGATGCTGATGGCAACGGAACAAAAAGTTTAACCGGCAGTATTCCTGATGCGTTGGCTTCTGCGGCCAATTATTTGCATAAAATGGGATGGAATGAAAATGAACCCTGGGGGCGTGAAGTTATTTTGCCGGAAAATTTTGATTGGGAATTGGTGGGACAGACAAAGGAAGTAAAAGAGTGGGGTGAAAAGGGTATTTTGCCTTTAAATATGAAAGAATTTCCGCAAACAGAGGCTGATATTATGGCAACTTTACGTGCGCCTATGGGAAGTATGGGGCCCGCTTTTTTAACCTATCCGAATTTCAAATTGATAAATCGTTGGAATAAATTGGAATTATATGCCTTGACAACGGGGATATTATCGGATATGATAGCCGACAAAAGGCAAATGCCTGTTCGTCCTGAAGGATTTCGGGCTTTGCGGACAGAAGAGTTTCTGAAATTGCAACAAATTTTGGCCGAAAAAGGCTACTATAGGGGGGCAATTGATGGAATGTTGGGGCCAAACATGCGGAAAGCAATTCGTATGTTCCAACGGGATAACAAAATGATAACAGATGGATATCCTAATGGTGAATTTTTAATAAAATTAGATAGTTATAACAAGGAGTTAAACTGATGAATAAACATATTTTTACTGCCGTTTTAACCACACTTTTGTTGTCGGGATGTTCTTCCAACGGGCCGATTTTTCATTCTTGGGGGGATTACGAAAAACAACGTACCGAAAATGCTATTTATCGTGTGGAAGAACCTTATGAAATTAAAGGTGTTTGGTATGTTCCGACGGAACAAACGGAATATTCCGAGAAGGGGTTGGCATCATGGTATATGCCGGCGGGGGATTATGCATTGACGGCTAATGGTGAAGTTTATGATGTAAATATTCCTTCAGCACGTCATAAAACCTTACCTTTACCCAGTATTGTTAAAATTACAAATTTGGAAAATAACAAAAGTGTTATTGCCCGTGTTAATGATCGCGGACCGATGGTTAATAATCGTTTGATTGATGTATCTCAGGCTGCGGCCAAAGAATTGGAAATGCCTGTTTCCGGTACAGTTTTAGTTCAAGTTGATTTATTACCGGAAGAAAGTGCCGCATTAAAACGACAACTTGTTGAAGCAGGTCATGTTTATCAATCGGCAATGACGACTGAGGTGAAGCCGATAGACGAAGGTTTATTGAGTATTAATACACCCAATGATGTCATATATGATGGAACCGTTTCGACGGCCGGTCAATCTGAAAAGCTGCCTGTGGTGAAAACGCAAGAAGCAAAGCTTGCTGCGACAAAAGCAGAAACTGTTCAAGCTGTAAAAACGGAAAAAGCTGTACCGGCTCCTGTGATGAGTGGCCCGAGTATTCAGTTGGGAAGTTTTGCAGATGCGAAAAATGCCCAAAAATTAATGACAAAATTATCGTCCGAATATCCCGTACGCATTGAAACCGTGCAACGTAACGGTCGGACTTTATCTGTCGTAAAGGCGGGGCCGTTCAATAACAAACAACAAGCTGCTCAAACTTTACAGCAATTGAAGAAAATGGGGTATAAAGATGCGTATCTTGCCCGTTAAGGTCTGTTCCGCTTTTTGGGTCAGCGCTATGTTATCAACCACAGCGTTGGCCGATGTTTATACGACAAAAGCGCAATATGCTTTGTTAATGGATGCGGATACAGGATACGTGCTTTTTGATAAAAAATCGGATCAGCCGATGCATCCTGCTTCCATGACAAAACTGATGACGGCCTATATGGTAGATGAAGCTTTGAAATCAGGTAAGTTGAAATTGGATGATGAATTTGAAGTGTCTGCCAATGCTTGGCGTAAAGGCGGGGCTGCGACCGGCGGATCAACAATGTTTCTGGAACCACACCAAAAGGTTCGTTTGGATGATTTGTTGAAAGGTATCATTGTTCAATCCGGAAATGATGCTTGCATTGTTGTGGCTGAAAATATGGCAGGGACGGAAGAAGCTTTTGCTGCACAAATGACCCAAAAGGCCAAAAAATTGGGTATGATGCATTCAACATTTAAAAATTCAACAGGTTTACCCGATAAAGATCATTTAATGAGTGCCAGGGATTTAGCTATTTTATCTCAGCATATTATCAATGATTTTCCGGAACGTTATCAAATCTATTCACAGCGGGAATTTACATACAATGGGATTAAACAGCCTAATCGTAATCCTCTGTTGTCTTCTTTGGAAGGAGCAGATGGTTTGAAAACAGGTCATACGTCGCAATCCGGATACGGTTTAACCGCTTCCGTAAAAAGTAAGGATGGTCGTCGTTTGATCATGGTTATTAATGGCTTAAAAACGGATAAAGAACGTGCCGTGGAAGCTCAAAAGCTTATGAGTTGGGGATTGGCTAATTTTCAAAATACGAATTTGTTGCCAACAAATAAGCCTGTGGCTGAGGTTGATGTTTGGTTGGGTAAAACAAAAACTGTGCCTGCTGTTGCAGCTCATGAGTTAATTCAAACACATGCAATTGCTGATGGTGTTAAAGCCAAGTCTTTAATTCAGTATCAACAACCCGTATTGGCACCGATTAAAAAAGGTCAAAAATTGGGAAAAATCATTACAACACTGTCGGACAATACGAAAGTTGAAACGGATTTAATTGCTGCAGAATCTGTGGAAAAATTAGGGTTTTTCGGTAAAATTAAAGCCTTGTTCGGAGGTTAAATGTCTGGTTTATTCATTACTTTTGAAGGTGGGGAAGGTGCCGGAAAGACAACGCAAATTCGTTTATTAAAAGAGGCTTTGGAAGCTCGGGGTAAGGAGGTTCTTTTAACTCGAGAGCCGGGTGGAAGCGAGGGCGGTGAAATGATCCGTCCCTTATTGGTGTCCGGTCATGCTACCTGGGATGCTTTAACAGAAGTTTTGTTGTTTTCGGCCGCACGCCGTGATCATTTGATTCATAAAATTTGGCCGGCTCTTGAACAAGGTAAGATTATTTTATGTGATCGTTTTTCGGATAGTACAATGGCCTATCAAGGGTATGGGAGAGGGGATGATAAGCAGTTGCAAAAAAAATTGACGCAACTTTATGAAATGATTGCGGGGAATTTTGAACCGGATTTGACTTTTGTTTTGGATATTGATCCCAATATCGGTTTGAAACGCAGTTGCAATCGATCTGGTAATACAGAACGACGTTTTGAAGATATGGATATCGCTTTTCACCAAAATTTACGTCAGGCTTTTTTAAAAATAGCGAAAGAAAAACCTGAGCGCTATTATGTTGTTTCGGCTGAACAGTCCGTTGAAAATATTCATCAAGAAATTATGAAGGTGGTTGATCAGTATGTTCGATAATGTTCAAAAAATTTGCCGACGTTTTTCAGACGGCCATACATCAATGTCGTGGTTGATTGTGGGGGGAAAAGGACTAGGTAAAAGGGAGTTGGTACAAGCCATTGGTGAACAGTTATTGGGAAAACAGGGAATTACATCAGGCTTTAAATTTTTAGAATGCGGATTAACTGAGGAAGCGAAAAAAAGGATTCAAAAAGAAATTTTGGATGGAAGAGTTGTAGAAGATATCGATGATGAAGATAAAAAAACTGAGATCACAGTTGAAGATGTTCGGGGGGCAATCAATTTTTTATCCCTGAAAACGACTTTGCCGTGTAAGATATTGGTTGTTTATTTGGCTGAACAAATGAATATCAATGCTCAAAACGCGCTTCTTAAAACTCTGGAAGAACCATTTGAAAAAACGTTGATTTTTTTGTTATCAGAAAATCCTTCAAAATTATTGCCGACAATTTTATCGCGTTGTCAAAAAGTTTATTTGCATCCGATGAAACAAAATGAATTGTTAAAATATATTCAGAATAAATATCCGGAAGAAAAAAATGCAGAGTGGGTGGCCGGTATTTGTGAAGGTTTGCCCGGTATCGCTGATGAAATTTGTGATTATGATGGTTTGACATTGTATAAACGGCTTAATCGTTTTTTTGTGCCCGTCCAAAAGTTGAATGTTTCGAATGTGTTAGATTTCACCCAGGAAATAGCTAAGGATATGCATCAATATCATTTGACCACATTCTTTATTTTAAAATTTTTGCGAGATCAATCGCTGCGTGCCTCTCCGGCTTTTGCTTCAAAAATCTCAAGGTTATACACGGGTGTTGAATCTGTTATTCGGAAAGCTGATTCCCTTTATTTGGATAAAAGTCAGGTTTTATCGGATATCATTTTTAAAATAGCGGAGCAATTCAAATGACCACAGATTCACATTGCCATTTGGCGCAAGAAGATTACGATCAGGATATTCATCAGCTTGTTCAAGCAGCAGAAGATGTCGGTGTGGGGTGTATTATGGCAGTGGCTTGTGAATCTAAGGATTGGCCGGAATTGCTTCACTTGATTGAAAATGAGGATCATGTCTATGGTGCAATAGGACTTCATCCCGAATATGCAGATTATAATTATGATCTTGATTTGAAAAAATTGCCTGATTTATTTCAAAAGACGCCCAAGTTATTAGCTGTCGGTGAAATTGGCTTGGACTACCATGAGGCGCCTCAGACGATTGAAGCGCAAAAAGATTTGTTCTGTAAACAAATTCGGATTGCACATCAGCTTTCAAAACCGATTATGGTACATACACGCGATGCCGAAGAGGACACGATTCGGATTTTACAAAATTCTTATAATGATAAAATAATTTTAAATCAAGGTGTTATACATTGTTTTACCGGAACTGAATGTTTGGCAAAAGAAGCATTAAAAATGGGGTTTTATATATCGGCATCAGGTGTTATTACCTTTAAATCAGCACAAAATTTAAGGGATGTGTTTAAAATTATTCCCATGGATCGTTTGTTGGTTGAAACGGACGCACCATATTTGGCGCCGACACCTTATCGTGGCAAAAAAAATCAGCCGTCTTATGTTCAAAAAACATTGGAAATGTTGGCTCAAATAAAAGGGGTATCTGTTCAGGAAATGGATAAAATAACAGACCAAAATTTTAAAAAACTTTATTTAGGGGGAAAATAAATGAAAATTACGATTTTAGGTTCAGGACCATCTTATGGTTTGCCGTCTTTAACACGTGGATTTGGTGATTGTGACCCCGATAATCCCAAAAATATTCGCTATCGCAGTGCCCTTTTGGTTTCGGATAAAGGGACTCAAGTTTTATTTGATACACCGCCGGAAATTCGTTTGCAACTATTAGGGGTTAAAAATCGTCAATTGGATGCGTTATGTTATACGCATTACCATTATGACCATACGGGCGGAGCAGATGATATTAATAAAATGGTACAGGATCAGAATCGAGAGTTGGATGTTTATGCCCAAAAGCAAGATATGAATTATTTTATAAAATATCAACCCTATGTTTTTAAAGATACTTATTACCATTTGCACGAAATTAAATTTTACAAAGAGTTTAAAGTCAATCATATGTCTGTTTTGCCCATTCAACAGCATCACGATGATATCTTTTCGGTCGGTTACAGAATTGGTAATTTTGCCTATTCAACGGATCTAAGAAAGATGGATAAGCGTGCTTGGAATGCTTTGGAGGGGATTGAGACCTGGATCTTGGGTGGAGTAGTGCATCGAGAAAGTAAAAAACATGTTTCTCTGGATGAGGCGTTGACATGGATTGATCGGTTACATCCGAAACGTGTTTTTTTAACGCATATAGGGACCCATATGGATTACGAAACACTATGTCGAAAATTGCCAAAATACATCCGTCCGGCCTATGATGGCATGATTCTGAATATTAAAACTTGACAAAAATAAAAAAGGTGCTAAAATAGAACCATAAAGAAAGGGAATGAAATGACATTGGAAAGCTTTATTATTGGTTTTGTTATTTTGTTGGGACTGAAATCTTTCGGTGACGATATTAAATAATTTAAAATTTTGCTTGCACTTATAATGATATTTTGATATGATATAGGACATAGAACGAAAGGGAAACTATGTCTGTTGTTATGCATCAAAAAATCACGCCGCGTCAGTCGGCAATGAGAAAACGTCCCGAAACACGTGAAGAAAAAATGATTAATAGCTTATCACCAATGCTGAATTTGATG
>CAMZEQ010000041.1 GCA_947305835.1 uncultured Alphaproteobacteria bacterium
ATCACCATGAATCCAGCGTGCGTTTGTTTGCTTTAGACAAGTTAGATATGATTGGCGTGAATGTTTATTTGGCGCGGTTATTGCAACATAGAATGCCCAAGGAAAAGGATAGAGAGGTGCGTTGCCGAATGTTGGCTATGCTCATTCGTTATCACGGGGAATCAAATGGTCGGATATTATTCCATAAATACAGTGAATATTTGGATGATCCTGAATTGCGTTCCGGCGCTGTGTTGGGTTTTTTACAGGTGGGTGGTGATTGTGCTTTGTTGGCGATGGACGGCTTGCAACAAATGGCTCAGTCTGCAGATAAAAGCCAAAATTTAAAGGCTTTAGACATCATTGATCACATTCCGCAAACAGGATTAGTACGGTTGGTATTGCCTTTATTAAGAAGTCCGGACCCGGATGTGATGTACTCTGCTTTATTGACGGCCGGACGTATCGGTCATGTACAAGCTTTAAGTTTTGTCCTGTCGGCTTTGGATCATCCGGTTTATCAGGAAGCCGCAATAGATGCTTTAAAAAGATATGGTAAACAAGCTTTCCCGCCCATTGAAAAAATGCTGACGAATCCGTATGTTCCTTTGGAAAGACGTAAAAAGTTGGTATTATTTTTACAGGTTTTGGAAAACAATGAAGCCAAGCAAATTTTGCTCAGAAATATTAATATACCGGAACAAAAATTAAGAAAAGATATCCTGAAAGCTATTTTGGATTCTAAAATTATTTGGGTGGCTCGTCGGCGTCGTAAAATTTTAAAACAGAGTATTTTGAAGGATATTAAGCGTTGGCATTGGTTGCAAGACAATATTCAAAAATGTCGTCAGGCCCCTGATACCCGATTGGCGGATGCTTTCGCTTTTTTGGTTCGTTCGTTTGAAGATGATTGCCAAGATACACGTTTGATGATTTTGTATCAACTGATGTTGCTGTATCCTAAAACTTTGATTGAAAGATCAGTTCAGATTTTACTTTCCGGTACCTCACAACACTATGAGGCAGCACTCAGTTTATTGCGTGATTTGTTGCCCCGTTCTTTTTGTCAAAAGTTGGAACCTGTTTTGATGAATAAATGTCATGAAGATAATCAATCTTTGAGCGTTATTCAGGCTGTTCATTTTTTAACCAACTTGATGGCTTATTCTGATTTTGATATGAACAGATGGGAACAATCTTGTATTCTTTTGGGATTGAAACAAATGGGAAGTGTTGAAATGTTGCCGATTTTGAAAAAAGCATTCCATATGCCGTGGCCGGTGGTGTGGGAAATTGCCTTGAGCGATTTGGATGCTTGGGTTAAAAATCCGCAAGAAAAAAGTAAAATTTTAAAAGATATTGTGACGGAAAGTCCTAATTTGGCGTTTAATTCTTATTTAAAACAACAGGAGAATTTATGATTACATATGAAAAAGTGTTGGTTTTGAAAAACATTGTTTTATTTGAAAAAGCATCGGAATTGGCTTTGTCGGATTTGATTCAGGCTGCCACCGAAAAAACATTAAAAAGCGGTGATTTTTTATTGAAAGAAAATCAAGAAAATGACGCTCTTTATATTGTTTTGGGCGGTGGGTTGGAATTAACGACATCCGATAAAGAAGTACATTTTATTATGCCAAGACAAATGCTGGGTGAAACCACTGTTTTTGCGCCGGCAAAATTGGGAAAAGTGATTGCCAAAGAAAAAACCGTTTTGTTGAAATTGACTTCAGATAAGCTTTACGGTTTAATGGCACTGCATCCATCATTGGCATATGCTTTTTTGGGGGCCTTATCACATCAATTATATATGGCGCGAAAAAACGAACAAATTGCTTGACCTTTTGAAAAAAAATAAATAAACTATCCAAATCAGTTAAACAGGGGAGGATCTGATGGTTAAAAAGACAATTAATAAGACAACAGTAAAGAGAGCAATAAAAACACCACAGAAAAGTCGTGAGGTGATTTTGGCGCCGGTTCATTTGCCGATGCGTTTGGAAGCCAGGAAGGAACCTTTATCCTTTTCGGGATTGGTGGGATGGCTGACATTAATGCTTTTGGTTTTTCTTATTTTGGGGGGGATCGTATATAAAACTGTTTTGATGTACCATATGGCGCAACCGAGACCCGTTCCTTGTTTAAGTTGTGCGCGGGTTATTTTTCATCCGAAGGCGCCGGAAAAGATTGTTGTTGAACCCGAACCAATTCCGGAAAATGTGGTCGCTTTGGTTGGTGATGAGCGGATTACCTTTGAACAGGTACAAGATTTTGTGAACGATATTCCGCAATTAAAAGAAGTACCTTTTGAACAGGTTTATCCCAAGATGTTGGAATTGGTTATCAATAATAAATTAGTGGAAATGGGGGCCGCGGAAATGGGAATCCCCGAACATCCCGAAATTCAAAAGATGGTGCGTGTTGCTACAGATCAAATCATTACTCAGGCCTATTTGGCGCAGTTATTGGATAAGGCAATTACCGAAAAAGATTTGCAAGATTTATATGCCGAACAGGTTCAAGCTTTCCAACCTAAAGATGAAATTCGTGCTCGACATATTTTGTTGGGAACGGAAGAACAGGCCCGCAATACTTTAATTCAATTGCAAGCCGGTGCGGACTTTGCGGCTTTGGCCAATCAAAAATCGTTGGATAAAAATGCTCCGGATGGTGAACTGGGTTATTTTACCAAAGATATGATGATACCCGAGTTTGCAGAAGCTGTTTTTAAAATGCAAAAAGGTGAATTATCCGCTCCGGTTCAAACAGCTTTCGGATGGCATATTATTCAAGTTTTGGATAGACGTCAAACTCAGCCGCCGTCATTTGAATCACAAAAAGATCAATTGCATCAAACGGCGATGGAACGTAAATTGCCCCAGATCTTACATCAGGAGAGATTGCGTCGCAATGTTCAAGTTTTACGTCCGACGGTTAGTGGTGAATAAAGATCATCCCCCGAAAATCGGGGGATTTTTTTGCCCTATTTCTTTGGGCCTTTTTTTGTGCCGCAACCGCAGTCACAACCTTTAATTTTTGCCATATTATTCACCTCCCTTCTTTTTTTAAAAAGGTGGTATACGGATATTTTTCAATGCTTCTTTCGTTGGGAAAATAGCATTTGGAAGACGAAAATATTTATCATTTTTTGCTTGTCAAGGTTGTTTTCGTTTGATATAATGGGGGGCATGAAAAAAACGGGGATAATATTATTTTTTTTATTGTCGGGTTGTGCGTATCATAATCCGTTGGATCGGGCTGATTTTCGTTTTCAAACCTTAAATACGCCCCCTTATGTGATATCCAGTTGGTATCGTGTGAATGAACGGGGGCAGCCTTTGACTGTTTATGTGGAAAAGCCCGTTTTGGATGATCAAGTACGGCAACAGGCCGTTCGTGATGAATCCGATAACGTTGCCTATGTGGCTCGGCCTTGTCAGTATTTTCAAACGGATGTATGCGGTGCGCCTGTTTCATTGCCGGATTCCAATAAAGCGGTGAATCAAGCGATTCGGCAATTGCAAAAAAAAGCCGGAACGGATAAGGTGACAGTGAAAGGGGTGCTATGATTTGGATTTTGGCGGATGATCGTGCGGGTAATGTGAATCAATTGTTGGGAATAGCCGAAGCTTTAGGCCTGCCTTTTGAACGTAAAGACATTCGCTATGATAAGTGGGTAAAATTACCCAATTTTTTGCGGGGGGCAAGTTTTATCGGTATCACAAAAGAATCCCGTCAAAATCTGAAAGCCCCTTGGCCGAAAGTTGTTTTAAGTGCCGGTCGGCGTTCTTTTCCTGTGGCCGCAGCGATTCGGCGTCTTTCCCGCGGAAAGACCAAGGTTGTTCAGTTGATGAATCCCGGAAAATGGGAAGAAAAAAAATGCGATTTATTGATTTTGCCGGAACACGATCAACATGTGTCATCTTCTAATGTGATGCAGGTATTGGGGACGCCCCATCGTGTCACAGAAAAAAAGTTGGCTACAGAAAAAAAACATTGGTTGCCAATTTTAAAAAAATATCCTGCCCCGCGTTTGGGCTTAATTATCGGTGGTGCCACCAAGGATCGTCCTTTTACTGTATCGGCGGCTCAAAAGTTGGTGGATGAAGTTTGTGCTTTGAAGGCCAAAAGTTTATTGATTACAACATCACGGCGAACCCCAAAAGAAGTGGTTGATTTACTTGAAAAAAAATTGCCTGAACCTAAATTTTTCTACCGTTTTGGTGATAAAGGTGAAAATCCCTATTTTGGATTGCTTTCCATGTCAGATAAGATTGTGGTGACGGGGGATTCGATGTCCATGTGTTCTGAATGCTGTGCTACAAAAGTACCGGTGTTTATTTTTGCACCACCTGAAATGATTGGTGCCAAGCATGCTCGTTTTCATCAATCTTTATACGCCGAGGGTTATGCGGCGCCTTTGGGGAATAAAGAAATAAAACCCAAAAACCGTTTAAATCCGGCCTCTGAAATTGCAAAACGAATTAAAAAGGAGTTTTTATGAAAGTTGTTTTATCGCAAATTGATACAAAAGAAGCATTGAATAAACTTTATACCGCCTGTCGCACGTGTTATAATGCGGGCAAGCCGGAAGATATGTATGCGACCGTTGATGAAATTCCGCAAGAAAATAAAGTTAAGTTGTTGTCGGCGGTGATTCGTTCGGGGCATCATTCTGTTTTGGAACATCAAACACTGACATTTTTTATCAGTGGTGTATCGCGGGCATTGACGCACCAGTTAGTACGTCATCGGATTGCCAGTTATTCCCAACAAAGTCAACGTTATTGCGAATTTAAAGACGGTAAATTTGATTATGTTATTCCCAACAAGATTCAAAATAATCCGGAAGCGTTGCAAATTTTTTCGGATCTTATGCGGCAAGATGCGATGGCTTACGATAAATTGATTTCTTTGGGTTTGCCGGCCGAAGATGCCCGATCTGTTTTGCCTCAGGCCTGTTGTTCCAATATCGTGGTGACGATGAATATTCGTTCTTTTATGCATTTTTGTAATGAGCGATTGTGCACGTGTGCGCAATTGGAAATTCGTCAATTGGCCAATGAAATGGCCAAGGCGGCCGGTGACATGCTTCCTTTTTTAAAGCCTTATTTTGTACCAAAATGTGAAATGTTGGGATACTGTAATGAACCCGGTAAGCGGTCTTGCCATCGCCGCCCGACGTTTGAAGAATTGACCGGTAAAAAATCGGATAATTAGCGCTTGCATTAAAAAATAAATATGTTATAATGACACTGTCTGAATTGTCCGTTCAGACAGTGGGTTTAGAAGCCCATATAACGAGGACGAAAGGATTTTATATCCTTTGGTCGGGCATTCACTTCTAAAGTAAAAAATAAAACTTATCTTTGGGGTGGATGCTTACCAAATAAAGGCAATTGCCAAATAGGTAAGACTATTTCTCGTTATATAGTTTCTAACATCCACTCACTTAAAAAAGTGAGTTTTTTTTATCATTATAACAAAAGGAATTTTAAATGCATAAAACAACATTTTTATTATTATCAACAATTTTGGTTGCCGGTACTGCTTTTGCGGGGGGGAGTATTTTGGGCCATAAAAAGAAATCCAATCCCTATGGCGTGAACGCAATTAACGTGCATATATGCGATGAATTGGAATGCCCGCCGGTTCGGATTGTTGAAGGTGATTGTTCGGGTGAACATATGGAAATGCGCTATGGCGTGTGTTTATGTGAAGCCGGCTATGTTGGCAGCGGCAGCACTTGTGCGTTGTGTCCGTCAGGTCAAGTGAGTGACGGAATTACGGGATGCCGGGCTTGCGCATCGGCGACCTATAAAGCCACCGAAAGTGCCACCGCCTGTACAGCTTGCTCCGACACTTATGCAACCGCTTGTGCCGATATAACGGGCGCCAGTACGGCATGTATTGCCGGCTATATGGCAAAAGAAGGAACGTGCATAATTGCCCCTTATTGTGCAACAGAGGGAAATTGTGTCTTTTATAGTGGAAGTTATACTTATGAGCAAGCTGTTCAAAAATGTTCAGAAAACGGTAAGACATTGGTCATGGCGGCCGATCTTGGATGTGAACTGGATGCTGAGTATGGACGTTGTCCAAATCTCCCTGAAGATTTTAAATTATATTATGGGGCGCGATTAGGTGACCCTGGAAATGATGGTAACTATCATCTGTTTCTAAAATACGGGGATGCTGTGGATGTGTATGGTGGCAAATTTGATAGCGATACAACCCATGGCGGAGTTTTATGTAAATAGACACCACAAAAAAGCCCCGAGGAATCGGGGCTTTTGTTTAATGGATGCTGAATCAAGTTCAGCATGACATTTGGCTTAGGCCAATTGTTTCAGGGCTTTTTTGCCAGGATAGACGGCTCTGTCGCCCAATTCTTCTTCAATACGAATCAATTGATTGTATTTAGCCAAACGGTCAGAACGGGAAAGTGACCCAGTCTTAATTTGACCAGCACCTGTGGCAACCACGATGTCTGCGATTGTGGCATCTTCGGTTTCACCTGAACGGTGCGACACAACAGCGGTATAGCCGGCCTTATGCGCCATATCAATCGCATTCAATGTTTCGGTAAGCGAGCCGATTTGGTTCACTTTAATCAAAATGGAGTTGGCAATTTTCTTTTCAATGCCCATTTTCAAGCGTTCTGTATTGGTCACGAACAAATCATCGCCCACCAATTGAATTTTGCCGCCCAAACGATCGGTCAGCATTTTCCAGCCTTCCCAATCGTCTTCGGCCATACCATCTTCCAAAGACACAATGGGGAATTCGTTAGCAAGTTCTTCATAGTAGCCCACCAATTCGGCATTTGTAAAGACTTTGCCTTCGCCCTTCATGTTGTATTTGCCATCTTCATAAAATTCACTGGAAGCGGCATCCAAAGCGATACAAACATCTTCACCAGGCTTATAACCGGCGGATTCAATGGATTTTACGATAAAGGCCAAGGCTTCTTTAGCAGAGGCGATGTTAGGTGCAAAGCCACCTTCATCACCCACGTTGGTATTCATACCTGCGGCCTTTAAGTTCTTTTTCAAGGCTTGGAACACTTCGGCACCCATACGGATGGCGTCACGGCAGGTTTTTGCCCCCACA
>CAMZEQ010000042.1 GCA_947305835.1 uncultured Alphaproteobacteria bacterium
GGCGGCCACAACCAATACCACGATATCCGTGATTTGAGCACCACGGGCACGCATCGCCGTAAAAGCCTCGTGTCCCGGTGTATCAATAAAGGTAATTTTTTGTCCATCAGCCAATACCACTTGATAGGCACCAATATGCTGGGTAATACCGCCGGCTTCACCGGTTGCCACATGGGTAGAACGCAGTGCATCCAACAAAGATGTCTTACCGTGGTCCACATGCCCCATAACTGTGACAACAGGCGGACGCGGCAAGAATTTATCAGCAGAAACTTCTTCACGTTTCAAAACATTTTCCACATCTGATTCAGCCACCCTTTGTTTCACGCGATGTCCCATTTCTGTGACCACCAATTCAGCGGTATCCGCATCAATGGTTTGGTTGATGGTAACCATCATGCCCATTTTCATTAAAGTTTTGACCACATCGACAGCTTTTTCAGCCATACGGGAAGCCAGCTCCTGAACTGTAATTGTTTCGGGAATAATAACATCATGAATAACTTTTTCGGCCGGACCTTTTTGCGCGTTTAAAAACTTTTGATATTGCTTTTCGCGGGCACGTTTGATAGATGCCAAAGAGCGTCTGTGATGATGCGGACCATTTTCATCATCCCCATCTTCATCGTCCACAGGCTGATACTGTTTATAAGCATTCAAATTCACTTTTCCTTGACGTTTTTGTTCAAAAGATGATTTATTCCGGTTCATCATTTGTTCAAATTCTTTTTGTTTTTTGGGAGACAATTCCTCATTGTCATCATCATTACGTTTTTTATCGTTGTAATTTTTGGCAGATTCCATACTTTCTTGTTTGGCCAATTTTTCGGCTTGTTCGGCCTGACTTTTGGCTTTTGCCAAAGCTTTTCTTTCCGCTTCCTGACGTTCTTTTTCCTCTTTTGCTTTACGTTCCATTTCCAATTGTTTGGCATGTTCCGCCACTTTTTGGGCCTCTTGCAACAGTTTGATTTTCTGGGCTGCATTTTCGGATAACTGTGTCGGTTTTTGTTCCGGCGCGATAATACGACGTTGTTTTCTCACTTCTACCTGAACACCTGTGCGAGCGCCCAAGTTAGGACGCAAGGTTCCCCCCAGAGATAGCGTTTTTCCGGATAAAGTTAATTTTTCACTCATGGATTCCTCCTTGATTAAAAAGGCTCAATTTTTCAGGATAATGTAATAATTGTTGCACCACATCATCCACTAAGTTTTCGGGAATTTTAACCGTCCCTTTGGCGGCTTTAAAAAAAATACGTTTTTCAATGGCTTTTTTTAAGCAATCACAATTGGCATGTAACCACATCCCACGACCGGGAAGATTCTCCTTGGCATCAAAGCGAACCGTTTGCCCCGGTCGCCCCACAAAACGCAACATTTGCGCCCGCGGGGCAATCGTTTTACATACAAAACAGGTACGTGTACCAACGACCGTTTTGGGGTTTTTATTTCTGTGGTTGTACCGTTTCGTCACTAAACCAATGCTCCCGAGCTTTCATAATCAGCTCATTTGCTTGTTTTTCGGTCATACTGCCGTCGATTTCCATCAATTCATCGCTGGCTAAATCGGCCAAATCATCCAGTGTTTTGACACCTTTTTCGCCCAATTTCACCAATAATTCTTTATCCAAACCGTTGAATTCAGTCAAATCTTTGGATAAATTTAATTGTTTTAATTTTTCGGCAATTTGTGCTTCTTTTGCCACTAAATAGGCCTTCGCACGATTTTGTAATTCACTTGCCAATGCTTCATCAAATCCTTCAATTGAAGTTAATTCATCCAAAGCAATATAAGCAATGTCTTCAACAGAGGCAAAGCCTTCTTGAATCAACAAATGCGCCATCATATCATCAATATCCAAAGCAGACATAAACAAATCAACACGTTCTTTGGTTTCTTCTTGGCGATGTTCAGCTTCTTGTGCTTCCGTCATCATGTCAATATGCCATCCGGTCAATTGACTGACCAAACGAATGTTTTGACCGCGACGACCGATAGCCAAAGATAATTGATCTTCGTTCATAACCACTTCCACATTTTTGGCTTCTTCATCAATCACAATCTTTAACACTTCATTAGGCGCCAAGGCATTGATGATAAAGGTGGCAGGATCAGCCGACCAGGTGACCACATCAATTTTTTCACCTTGTAATTCCGTACTGACCGCTTGGACACGAACACCACGCATACCGATACAAGCACCACGAGCATCCACTGTGGAATCAGAAGAATAAACCGCAATTTTAGAACGAGAACCGGCATCACGCGAAACGGCTTTGATTTCAATTGTTCCGTCATAAACTTCCGGGACTTCGGCTTTAAACAAGGCCGAAACAAAATCCGGATGAGAACGGGTTAAAAAGACCTGAGGTCCTTTAATTTCCGGACGCACATCCAAAACCAACGCACGAATACGGTCACCCACACGATACGACTCTCTGGGAATCAATTCATCCCGACGCAACAAAGTTTCCGTATGTCCGACTTCTACGATCAAGTTGCCGGCTTCCACACGTTTAACCAAACCGTGAACAATTTGACCTTTTTTACCCTTCATGGCTTCATATTGTTGGTTACGTTCGGCATCACGAACTTTTTGCATGATCACCTGACGGGCTGTTTGTGCCGCAATACGACCAAAATCCATCGGCGGTAAAGGATCCACAATTTCTTCACCCATTTTAGCAAAGCGATTGGATTTACGGGCGTCACCCAAAGAAATTTGTTTAAATTCATCTTCCACTGTTTCAACAACAGTCATCACGCGTACCATTTCAATAGAACCGTCATTGGCATTAATATGTGTTCGAATATCATATTCCGGACCATATTTGCTGCGACCGGCCTTGGAAATACCTTCTTCCATTGCATGTAAGACGGCTTCTTTTTCAATACCTTTTTCATGGGCCAACAAATCAGCCATTTGAATCAATTCAGGTCTGGGTAAAGTTGCATTTTGCATTTTATTGTACTCCTTTTTTGTTGTTAAAAATATTTTCGGGAAAAGTTAATTTTGCCTTATCAATATCATCAAAGGGCAATTCAATAACCTTTCCTTCAAAATCCATTCGGACAAAACCATTTTTGAAACCTTTTAAAATACCTTTAAAACGGCGACGACCGTTAATTTCATGTGCTAATTCAATTTTTGCCTGTTCACCGATAAAACGTTCGTAATCTTCGGGCTTTACCAAAGGCCGATCAATGCCGGGGGACGAAACTTCCAACACCCATTTCCCGGCAAACGGATCAGCGATATCCAAAAGGGCACTGGCCGTTTGGCTGATGTGTGAACAATCATCCACAGTCATATCACACCGATCTTTGCGTTCAGCCATAATTTGAAGTGTTTGCAAAGTTGTTCCCTGAACAGAGACGCGCACCAAATCATACCCCATATCGTTCAGTGCGGGTTCTACAGCGTTTTTTACTTTTTCAATCAGTTCCATTTTATTTCCTTTGTTAAAAAAGTGGGGCTTTTTCAAGTCCCACCCTCTAAATTTTCAGAAAGCTGGGGCTATTATAACCCAAAAAAAATCAGATGTCAAGCATTTTATCTGATTTACGAAAAAGAAAAGCTGAAAATTTATTTATCAAATAATACTTATTGATTTTCTGATTTTTGGATATGCAACCGCAATTGTTGTTCATTTTTTTGAACAAGATTGAAACCTTCGTTAAAAAGCCCCATGATACCATTGGTTTGATAAATTTTTCCTAATCTGTCCAAAACATTTTCCCCGTTTATTTTAAAAGTGTAAAAATAATCGTAAGCAGCCGGATAGTCCCCATAAAAATTTTTAAATTCCGAAAACCGCGCAAAAGTGTCCGTTACCATTTCCGAATAAATCCATTTCAAATGCGGAACATCATATTCTTGGGGCGAATCATGAAAATGTTCTTGCCATTTATAAAACCACACAAAATGCATGATTTCATGCAGGCTTGTTCGCATCATCACATCATCATCCATACGATAAAACAAGAAAAAGGAATGTTTATCCAAATAACGAGGACTGATAGGGTTTAAATTCGGACAGGCAAACATATCATTCAAAATGTTTTCAACATCTGTTTCAAAAGCCAAACTATATTCTTTTACCAACTTATTTCGTTGTGCTGAATAAAGTTGGTTCCAATGAGCTGCTTGTTTTTTAAGTTGAGGTAAAACTTGATGATAAATATTTGATAATTCTTTTTTCAGAAATTTTTCACGCTCAGCCCAAGGTAATGACAATGTTTTTTCTTTATTCAATTGGGGATAAACACGATAAAGCCAATCGCGCCAATAGGGTGTCAAACCATCTTCCTGTGTCCAAATGGTCGTTTCCAATGCTTCATCCAAAGTCGGTACACGATATATCAGTTTCATGCTTTAATCGTAAGTTATAATCTCTAAATTGTCAATAAAAAAACTCCCCACAGTCAGTGGGGAGTTTTAAACGATCAAATTAATACATACCGCCCATGCCACCCATATCGGGGCCATGTCCGTGACCACCACAGGCACATTTTTCTTCTGGCTTATCCGCCACCATTGCTTCGGTTGTAATCAACAACCCACCGATAGAGGCTGCGCCTTCTAAGGCTGTACGCACCACTTTGGTCGGGTCAATAATACCCGATTTGAACATGTCTACATATTCATTGTTACGGGCATCATATCCCATTTTGGTATCGTATTTTTCCAAAAGCTTACCCACAACAACAGATCCGTCCACGGCCGCATTGGCTGTAATTTGACGGATGGGAGCTTGCAGGGCTTTACGGATGATATCCACACCCACGCGTTGATCATCATTTTCGGGTTTGACTTTATCCAATGCTTTTGTGGCATACAATAAAGCTGTACCACCGCCGGTCACAATACCTTCTTTGACGGCAGCACGAGTCGCATGTAAAGCATCATCCACACGGTCTTTCTTTTCTTTGACTTCCACTTCAGATGCACCGCCCACTTTAATCACGGCAACACCACCGGAAAGTTTACCCAAGCGTTCTTGTAATTTTTCGCGGTCATAATCAGAACCGGCTGTTTCAATTTGTTGTTTGATTTGGTCACAACGGGCTTTGATATCCGC
This sequence comes from uncultured Alphaproteobacteria bacterium, assembly GCA_947305835.1. Lineage (GTDB taxonomy): Bacteria > Pseudomonadota > Alphaproteobacteria > CAAHEQ01 > UBA3637 > UBA3637. Next base: position 5,080 of record CAMZEQ010000042.1, read on the forward strand.
TTTATCACCGGCACCATCCACGATCGTTGTTTCATCTTTGGTAATTGTGACGGATTTGGCTGTGCCCAGCATATCCAAACGGACCTCTTCCAATTTCATACCCAAGTCAGCTGACACTACCTGGCCTTTGGTCAAAATGGCAATATCTTCCAACATGGCTTTACGACGATCACCAAAGCCTGGGGCTTTCACGGCCGCAATTTTGAGTCCGCCGCGCAATTTATTCACCACCAAAGTTGCCAAAGCTTCGCCTTCAATATCCTCAGCAATGATCAATAAAGGTCGACCCGATTGAATGACGGCTTCCAAAATCGGAACCAAGGGTTGCAAAGTGGAAATCTTTGATTCATTGATTAACACATATGGATTATCCAACTCGGCTGTCATTTTTTCAGCATTGGTCACAAAGTAAGGTGACAAATAACCACGATCAAATTGCATCCCTTCCACAACATCCAATTCGGTTTCCATACCTTTGGCATCTTCCACGGTAATCACGCCGTCTTTTCCGACTTTTTCCATGGCTTTTGCAATATCATCACCGATAGAAGAATCACCATTGGCCGAAATCGTACCAATTTGAGCAATTTCAGCATTGGTGGACACTTCTTTACTGCGGGATTTAATGTCTTCCACCACAACAGAGACGGCCATATCAATACCGCGCTTTAAATCCATCGGATTCATACCGGCGGCAACAGCCTTGCAACCTTCACGGATAATGGCTTGCGCCAAAACCGTTGCGGTTGTTGTACCATCACCGGCCACATCTGCGGACTTGCTGGCCACTTCACGCACCATTTGGGCACCCATATTTTCAAATTTATCGGCCAATTCAATTTCTTTGGCAACCGACACACCATCTTTGGTAATGCGCGGCGCGCCATAGGCTTTGTTCAAAACGACATTACGTCCTTTGGGGCCCAAAGTCACTTTTACTGTATCAGCCAACAAATCAACGCCCTTTAACATTTTTTCACGGGCAGTTACACCAAACTTAATCTCTTTTGCTGTCATAATTTATTCTCCTTATTCCAAAATTCCGAATACTTCAGATTCTTTCATGATGATCAGGTCTTCACCGTTAATTTTGATTTCCGTACCGGACCACTTACCAAATAAAACTTTATCGCCCACTTTCAAGGTCATCGCGACATTTTTTCCGTCTTCATCACGACCACCGGGTCCAACCGCAACCACTTCACCAGTGGAAGGTTTTTCTTTGGCCGTATCGGGGATAATCAAGCCACCGGCTGTTTTATTTTCTTCGGCTAAACGTTTAATGACCACACGATCCAATAATGGTTTCAGATTCATTTTTTATCCTTTCATCTATCTAAATTTAAAACGCATTTTTATTGTGCCCTTTATATAGTACATATTTATGTAAAAGTCAAGATTTCAGACACAAAAAAACGTATCCGAAAGGATACGTTTTAAAAACTCGATTAACCCTGTTTTGCTTTTAATTTGGGTTTTTTCTTGTTAATCACATAAACGTGGCCTTTACGACGCACAATTTTACAATTCTTATCACGCGCTTTGGCGGATTTTAAAGATGAACGAACTTTCATGGCTTTTTCCTTTCCTAAAATAAATTGGGTGTATTATACCGAAAATAAAAGTTATTGTCAAGCACTTTTTATATTGACTTAGTTAAAAAAATAATTTAAATTGAATTTACTTTGCATCATTGCATGTAAAGTCGGATGCACAAAATCCGCTTCATATCGAAACCCGCCCTCGGGCGGATGGTTTGGTAAATATATTGAATAGCCAACACTGCTCGATATGACAGTTTTTCAGCGTCCGTCCACTTTCAAAAAAAGTGGATTTTTTATTT
>CAMZEQ010000043.1 GCA_947305835.1 uncultured Alphaproteobacteria bacterium
TGTATCCTAGTTGTTTATTGTTTCTAATATGAATCACCATATCTTTTGGTATCTGATTGAATTCATCTAAAATTTCGTTGAATTTTTCTCTAAATGTTGTGCCACCAATTTTTACTGGTCGTTTTAATTTTTTAATCATTTTATCCCCCTTTGTTTTGGACATTTGCATTTTATCTGATTCGTTTTATTGTGTCAAGCGATTCGTTTTATAAGTTTGGCATACTTTGGCGCAACCAGTATGCCAGTGGTAATACCGCGCTTGGTAGATGCGCTGCGCCGATTGCTTAGAACGGTATGTCGTCCACCATTTCCGGTTCTTGTTCAGCCGGCTGTTCCACTGGTTTGCCTTTGGCTTCGGCGAATGCTGCGAACGTCAAGGATATTATGTATTTCCCGTTCCATTCGCGGCCATCGACCCATGCTGTGCAATGTATCTTTGCGCCGGAATCGAATTTCAGGTCTTGGTTTTGGCCGGTCAAACGCAGGGCCAATGGGCTGCTGTGTTCTGCGTTTCCGGTTTCCACGACCAGGTATTTTGTTTCGCCGTTTCCGTTGGCCCACCGTTCTGTGTATGTCTTTACGACGGTTCCGAAGATGTCTGCTTTACTCATTGTTCGTTCCTTTGTTTAATATTTGGGTTTTATATTCGGATAAATTATTCATTATGATAAATTTATCTCTGGCAATTGCTGCTTCTATTGCGGTATCAAACACACCAATATAATAACATTTTTTGTTTATTCTTATTTGTGCTTGATATTTTCCACGTTGTGGACAAACTCCAACAAATCCGCTTGTGTTATTTTTCATTATTCTGCGATTACTGCTTTGTTCGTGCATTGTAGTCCATCGACAATTATCTGGTGAATATCCGAGGTCATTATTTTTTCGGTCAATAGATAATGTGTCATCATATCCGTTTTTTATTGCCCACAATACGAATTTTTCAAAATCGTGTTGCCATTCATTACAAATGTTAATTCCGCGGCCACCCCAATCTTGGTATCTTGGGTTGTTTTTATTATTGCATCTGTGTCGCATTCCGTTCCAGATATGATATAATCTTGATTTACTTTGCATTTTTATAACCCTATTGCTGTTCTGTACATTTGTGTTAATTCGTCTGCTTCGTCCAGTTGGTCCGGGTCCAGTTTACGCAGCGCGACCATTTTCTTGACGTATTTGACATCAAATCCTGCGGATTTTGCTTCGTCATATACGGCTTTGATGTCTGCTGCGACCTGTTCTGCATCTTCGTTCAATTTTTCGATGCGCTGGATGATTGCCAATAATTGTTTGCCGAATTCTGGTTGGTTTTGCATATTGATTTTGTTCATAGTTAGTCCTTTTTGTTGCTTTTGTGTAATTTTTCCTGGATCAATCTGTTGCAATCATGTACCACATGGATGTTGGCCACGAATTCCGACAAGTATTGCAGTCCGTTTTCGTCCAATTTCATGTCGCGTGCTTCTGAATCCACTTTATCTGCCAGTTCGTACATATCGTCCATGATCCTGGATTGTAATACGATCAGGTGTTCCATGGATGCGCCTGCAAGGTTTTCGAATAGTTTTTTTCTGCTTTGCGCTGCACGGTCTGCCAGTTTGTTTGTCATTTCGCTGGCATCGATTTCTAATGATTTTAATAATGATTTCAAGATTTTGAATGTTCCTTTATCCATTTTTAGTCCTTTTTTGTTGTTTTGTTAATGAATTCGTATGTTCCTGATTCCCATTCTGCTATGTTACTTTTTATCGCATGCAGGTGCAAGTTTATTGCGCTGAGTGTGGAATCTTTTATTTCGCCTTGTTCTTTTAATGTTCTTAGCATCCAGTATACGATTTCTACGTATTGGAGGATGTTTTTGGATCTAAACATTGTTTCTGTCCGTAAGTCGTTTATGGTTGGTTCTGTTTTTACGGCTGGTTCCGTGTCTGGTGTCATTTTGTACCCCTTTGTTTTTTCAGTAATGTTGCTTTCAATTGGTATAACCTATGTTGTGCGGCCGTTCTTGCGTTTGGTTCTGTCAGGATGGCCTGAATTTCTTGTATCACTTTTCTTTTTTGGACAGTTGTGTACATGGTCAGATCCTTTGTGCTATACCTGTTCCGTTGGCGGACAGGACGACGTATCCTGGCAAATATGCGAACGATCCGTTCGTTTTCAAGGCCCACATTACCAGTTGGAATTGTTGTGGTGTGTATTCTGGTGCTTTTACCATGTTTTGCTCCTTTCTTTCGTTGGCCGGTTCTGGTAATACCTGCCGGCCGTCAGGTTGTCCGTGCGGCGAGAATTTATTCCGCACTATTACCAGATTCAAGTTGTTTTTTCATTGCTGCGCATGCTGCTTTCAGGTCCGCTATTGGTTCGCTGGTTGCGTATGCGTTGTATATTGATATCAGTTCGCCTGTTGTTTTTGCGGCTGCGATGTCCAGCGCACATTTGTTTGACAGGTTGCCGACCGGTATTTGCACCGGTGCTGGTTCTGTCTTTTCCGCTGGCTTTGCTGCTGGTGCGCTGTGGTCATTGGACCATACCACGCGGCCTTTGCTGTTTGTTATGGTCACTTTCTTGATTTCGCGTGTTTTTTCATCGTATGTGATGCTTTTTACGTCGAATTTTTCATAGCATGCAAGGCCACCTTTCGCGGTTTTTTTCAGTTCCACGGCATCGGCTGGGATGAATATGAACGGTGCTGTGTATAATTCGCGGCCGATTCCCCATTTGAATCCGGCGCGTTTGAACGCATCGGATGCTTCGCCTTTCTTTTCGTTGCCGTCACCGTCTGCCCTGGATTCGATGCCGCAGTCCCATTTCCATACCCATTCGCCGGTTTCGGTGTTTTTCACACCGATTCCTGCGTACATGTTTTCCTTGATTTCTCGGTATTCTGATTGCCAGTTCATTGGCCCGAATTCCTCGTCCAGGATGTCCATGTCGGTTCTGGCGGTTTTGTATAGCAGAATCACGACACCTTTTTCGGTAACCTGTTTGATTTTTGCTTCGATTTCGGTTGCTTTCAGTAATCTCATTGTTGCCACCTTATTTTATGCTGATTGTTTCTGATTGTTCAAGGTGCGCGGCCTGGATTTCGTGTCCGTCTACTGTCAGGACCAGTTTTCCGTCCGTCATTGCTTCCTTGATCTTTGTTTTGTCCACTGTGCGCACGATGTTGCAGAAATCGTCCGGCAACCATTGTTCGTCATCTATCACGACCTTTGGTGGGTTTTTGCGGATGCTGATTGTGTATGTGCCAATTTCTTTTTTATTTTCGCCTGTGCTGCGCAAGTAATATTCCATGGCCGTTTTTAGCCAGTCGTATCTTTTCTGCGCTGCACGTGCCTTTTTTGTGATTCTGTCGGCTTCGTCTTTCAGGTATGCAATCTTTGCTTTCAGTTCGTCCATGTATTTCAGGTAATTTTCTGCTGTTTCCACGGTTTCGTTCTGTAATGCTGCCTGGGCGGATCCAAGTATTTCTTGTGTTTCTGGATCCGTGCTTTGTTCCAACAAGTCGTCTATTGCTTTTAATTGGTCTAATGCTTCGTATAATTTTGCCATTGTTTGCTCCTTTGTTTATTCTATGATTCCGCATGCTTCTGCCAGCATGCCAAGGCCTGTCATGAACATTGTGATGCATATTACGCATACCACGAATGCCAGGTCACCCTGTGCGTTATTCTTTACTAGGATGATCCAGCCGGACAGTCCCAGTGTTGCCATTGTTATCCCTAATGCTGCTTGAAGTATTCTTTTCATTGTGTCCCCTTTTATTTGTTGTCTAAGTATTCTTGCGCTGCTTCGGCGGATTCGAAGTTTGGATCCGGTTCCACGACGTTCTTTATTTCGACTTCGTTGCCCAGCTGTTCCAGGCGGAATTTTAATCCGTCAAGGCTTTCGGCGATCTTTACGATGTTGTTTGGGTTTTCGTTTATTACCAACGGCATGACGTTTGTTCCGTTGATCAGGAACACATGAAGTTTGTTACCTTCGATGTAATGTTGTTCTGTTTTTATTTTGATTGTGTATTTCATTTTTATGCTCCTTTGTTTTTTTGGACACTTGCAGTATAGCCGATTCGTTTTGTAATGTCAAGCGATTCGTTTATATTTTTTTTAATTTACACTAAACCGCAGAAACCTGGCGAATACTTCTGGGTATTTTTTGTTGGCGATGGTGCATGCTGCACGTAAAATCGATTCGTTTTTCATCACTTCGCCCGATTTGTTTTCTGTCAGCCACCGTTTTAATCTGGTGATTTCTGCTGGTGTGAATTCTGTTTCCAGGAATTGTTTCATTGTTGGTGGGATTGGTGTTTTGCCGACCATTGTTGCGTTCATTGGTGGTGCTTTGAATGATTGTGCCACTTTGTTCACCAGCATTTCTGTTGCGGTTTTTCTTTCTGTCTGAATCCGATTCGGTTGTGGCCTTTCCATTTGTGGCATTGTTGGTTGTTCCGGTTCTTTCTTTGGTCGGCCGCCCAGTGTTCCATTGTTGCGCTGCCGGATCATGTATTCCATGTCGGTTTTGGAATTGTTTCGCACGTCCTGCCATAGGATCTTTTCCCATTGGTCTTTTGGTTTGAATAATGCATCGCCGGTTGTGCCGATGGGTTTTCCGTCCATCCAGTCCCAGTAATCCATTTGTGATGCGATGATTGCTTTGTTTATGATCATCATCCTGCGGCGCGTTATCACATGTGTTGCGATGCTGCCGTTCCAGGTTGCTGCTGTCAGTTTTATGTAATTGATTGCCATGTGGCCTCCTTTCCTTTCTTTACATTTGAAAATGTTACCACGGTTTTTTTGCAAGTCAACCCCAAATGACGTTTTTTTGATGCTTTTTTGTTGCTTTTTTGACGTTTTTTTGACGCTTTTTTGTCGTTTTTTTGTTGTTTTTTGATGACAGAATTGCGTAATATCAGTGACTTATCAAAACCGGTGGTTTTATAGAATGAATGAATGAATATAATATATATATTATTTATATTTATTTTTTGTTTTTTGCTTTTTGCTGTTGACATTCAATTCGATTTTTCCTATATTATGGGTGAAGTTGGTCAGTTGTTTCTGATCTTTCATTGAATCCTGGTGGCTTGTTTCCTTTTCTTTCTTTACGAATTGTTAATTGGCCGCCAGGGTTTTTATTTGACATTGTTTCCTGGTTTTGTTATACTGTTTGGCGAAGGCACAGTAAATAACTTCAGTCAAGAACCGGCAGCACACTCCCTCCTACATCCTCTCTCCGTGCTGTCGGTTTTTTTATGTCCGCCCTGGGTAATTCCGGCGGATTCCTTTTTTCCGTATAGTTATCTTTTAGTGAAAAACTTTTTGTTTTGTGCTTTTTCTTGCTCTCTATGTAATCTTGAGTGTTCTTTGCGAGACATAATCACAAGGTTTTCTATGTTGTTGTTTGTTTTGTTCCCGTCTATGTGGTGAACAACCTCGTCTTGGTCTAATCGTCTGCCAATTGCTTTTTCCATTATCAATCTGTGTATTTTTGCGTTGCCTTTTTTGTTATATCCGTTGATGTATGCTATTTTGTATCCGTTTTCAAAGTATATTTTGTGGATTGTGTTTTGTATTTTGTGTTTATGACCGCATTCGGTTGAGCAGTATTTGTGCCTTGTTGTGTAAAAATCTTTACCGCATATTGGGCATTGTTTTATTTGCCCTGTTTTCCGTGCTTCATCTGAGCATTGTTTGCAGCAGTATTTGACAGAATTGTTTTTTACCCTTTGGTCGTTTTTGTAGCATGTGAATTTTTTGCCGCACGTTTTACACGTAAATTCCACTGTCTTTGCACGTTCTCTCGTATGCCAGTGGTTTTCGTTTGCGCATTGATGCGAGCAAAATGTTCTGGTGTTATATTTGTCTGTAAATTGTTTTCCACATTCTGGGCAGGTTTTTATACTCATATTTCTTCCTTGATTTCTATACCATGAAAGTATAGCATCAATTTTCGTTTTATCAAGTATTCTTTGGTTTTTGTGGCTGGTGTTTTTACATCTTCAACTATTGTTTTGCCTGTTCTGTCCTCATACACAAAGTCAGCTATGTATGCGATTCCACGTTCTATTTTTCCGTCAGATTTTCGTTGTGATGGTATAAGTTCGTATCTTATCTGTCTTTGCAGGTTTTTTATCACACCGATTCGCTGCAGGTGTTGCAGGTCGTCCCAGCGCAAGGCTTCTTTTTTGCTGTCGAATTGTATTCCGTGGTTGATGGTTATCTGGTTGTGGAATTTATGCTCTGGTTTTTGTAATAGAGCTCTGTATTCCTTGTTTGTCATGTGTGTAAATTGCATTTATTTGCCTCGTGGTGCGTTGTTTTTGTTTTTCTGGTATAGTTTATCGTCCAGACATATTATTGCGCACCACGGGTCATTTTTCAATTGTTTTCGTCGATTCGTATTACACCAAGTCCGACAGCTCTGATCCAATCATTTACATTCGGGTTCTGTCCGTCCAATCCGATTTTGCGGATAGTTTTGTTCCCGAACGATTCGAATGGGCTTTCTACTGTGATGCCGGCCATGTGTCCGCCCACTTTGGCCCAGTCGGATACGATTGTTGGTATTGCTTTGTCGATTTCGCCCTCAACCCAGTTGATGCCGCCCTTTGTTGGGTTCGTGATTGCGTATTTCACGCGGTCAAGGTCGAACGGTATGTCGCCAAATGTTCCCTCGACACCGCGCCGCCATGCGTTTTTCGATTTGCTTACACCCGGAACGGCCGACAACATCAATCGTAATGGTGTCGCCAATGGTCCCAATGTGTCCAGTTTTATCCATACACCGGCGATGCGGATGCTGTCGTATGGTT
>CAMZEQ010000044.1 GCA_947305835.1 uncultured Alphaproteobacteria bacterium
TATTTTGACGTATAAAAAATTCAGTGAAGGACTCACTTTTCCCCAATTTTATAAAAAAGTGGCCAACGATGCAATGCCTTTATTACCTTGTTTTATCTATGCGGGGCGGGTGGCAACGGTTTTATTGGATAACCCCATACATGTCATGATTTTATATAATGATAAATTGACCCAAGATTATATCCGTTATTTTGACCATCTGTGGCAACAAACCAAATAGCATTTTTATATAATTTTTTACTATTGAATATATAAAATCCATAACTGCGGATACATTCTTCTCGTTTTTCTGACCTTTCGTTTGCCTTTATGATATTTTAAGACGCAATCAATCGTAATTGTGTTAACAAAGGAGTGAAAAATGAATAGATATGAGGCAACAGAAAAAATTACAAACTATAAATTTTGGGAAGCCGAACCAACATTGGCGGCTATCCAAGAATGTATTGATGCCGGTGCGGACTTGACCGAATTAGTCCAGACAAAATACGGATATACCTATCCGTTGGCATACTATGCAGCCCAATACGTACCGGATGCCATTCCTGTGATGGTAAAGGCAGGGATGAATATCAATCAATCTTGTCAGGAAGGAACGGCGGTTGAATTGGCCAGCTATTGTTCCTGCGTGAAGCCTTTGGGGATGAAACGATTGTTGGAAAACGGCGCGAATATCCATGTTAAAACAGCCAACGTAAGTTTGGGATGTCCCAATCCTGAAGGACAGGCTATTTTGGGTCAAATTCAAGCTGTCAGCGGTTTTACGCTGCCTTCCGGTACGGATATTTCTTGTGTCGGTTGGGCCTTGATGGAAGGTGTCAATATGTGCGATGACCCTGATGATGAGGCGGCCGAAGAACAACGTCAAAAAGTTGCGATGTTGTTTGAAGCCGGCATTCATCCTGATGCACCGGCCAAAGATGGAGAACCCCCGATTTTCAGCACCACTTTTAACGGCTATGAAAAAGCGACCCAGATGATTTTGGATCATGGCGGAAACATTAATGCCAAAAGTGTTAAGGGAGATACAGCTTTAACAGATATGGGAAAAGCCATCGCCCGAGATTTTGAAATGAAATGGGTTAAAAAAGGGGGTGTTGCCATGACCGATGCGGAAAAGGATCAATCTCTTGCGCGTCAATATCTGAAAAGATTGAATTTGTTGATCAGTAAAGGGGCAGATCCGTGCTTGCCGGACGGTGATGGTAAAAGTTTTGAACATGGTCCTGCTGCGCAAATTCCTTTTGTGGCTCAGCTGATTAAAATTTATCAGGAAGGTGGAAAAGGAAGCGTAAATTTGTGGGTTCAGAAACAACAAAGAATATGGGCCCAGGAAGCACACGATCGTTGGTTTTCAGCTTATCGAAAAAATAAAATGAAAGAAGCGCAACGCCGAAGCAATCTTGCCAAGGATATTCGTGAAGCTCTTCGTCATAAAACATCGGAAGGTCGTAAAGAAGCCATGCGGATCGCCAGGGAATTTCATATATTCAGGTCTGGTGATAGTCATGAAGAGTGGCAGATAAAATCCTATCATCAGTTGCGTCCGACGGCTTTAAATTTTGAAAAGTGAGTTCGCTGAATAATGTCCTCCCCAAAAATGGGAGGGCATTTATTTCGTTCTGTAATACAGGGGATGCTTTTTTCTTGCTTTTTTTAAAAAAGTTGTTTATCCTGCATCGTATTCTATGTTAGGAGGAACAATGAAATCAGTATTTAAGTTTTTATTCTTGGGGATGGTTGGTTTGCCGATGTTGGCCCAAGCGGATGATTCTGTGCCCGCGTGGCAATTAGAAGTTCGGGAAGTTTCACTCAGTTATTCAAATACAACCGTGGGTAATCCGCGGGAATATCAAAATTCCCCGATTTCGGCCTATAGTTCGGACAGCCAATACAGTATCGTCGGTAAATTGGATACTTTTTTGAATCGTAACGATGAAACCAGTTTGTGGTCCAATAATTTGATGTTGAATTATGGTAAGTTAAAGATTAAACCGGTTGATCAAGCACCGGAAACCAGTGAAAGTGCAGATAAAATTTTGTTGTCCACAGACTATGCTTTGAAATTTTGGAAAGTTTTGGAAGCGGATATGGGACCGTTTGCGCAATTGGCTTTTCAAACGGAATTTACGGCCAATCAGGGCTCACCGAGATATAAAGCTTTTTCCGGCCGTGAAGGTGTTAAGTTGTTTGAGGGGAATTGGGTGAAAGAATTGTATGCTGCCGTATTGGAAGAATATGATATGACCTATTCACGTGATCGTAATATGAAATATGGTTGGGAAGTTGGTGTGCGTGCCGAATATCCCGTTCGTGAGGGTGTTAAATGGACCGGAACGGCACATTATACCGATTATGTCCATTATACCAAGTATGTCCCTACGGATTTAAAGTACGATTTGGAATTAACCACAAAATTAGAGGTTGATTTAACGGACACGTTAGCTTTTGCGCCCTATGTTAGTTATCGGCGGGGACAGGCCAGAGGAACCAATAAGGTGGGATCTAATTTAATGATTGGTTTGCAGTTAAAATACGCCGATTTGTTTAATTTATAACAGGAGAAAAAAATGTTTAAAAATGTCATGAAAGAATTTAAAACCTTTGCTTTAAAGGGGAATGTATTGGATATGGCGATCGGTATCATTATCGGTGCCAGCTTCAGTAAGATTGTGGATAGTTTTGTCAAAGACGTGTTGATGCCCCCCTTGGGGATGCTGCTGGGTAAAGTGGATTTTTCAAATTTAAAGATCGCTTTGGGAACTGAAGCAGATGCAGCCACCATCAATTATGGTGCATTTATTAATAATGTCATCAGTTTTATTATTGTTGCTTTTGCCGTGTTTTTGTTGGTCAAAGCCATCAATACCTTGCGTGCAAAAATGGAAAAAGCTGAAGCGGCTGCGCCGGCTCCTAAGACAGAAAAAACATGTCCGTATTGTTGTTCTAAAATTTCAGTCAAGGCGATACGTTGTCCGCATTGTACGAGTCAATTGAAAAAATAATCTCAGATTACTGATACTCCCCCCCGACTCTTTGGGTCGGGGTTTTTAACAAAAGAAAGTAAATGATTCTTTAAAATATGATAACCTTTTGTAACCTAATGGTATCATTTTATTCAGTTTTCTTTATGTAAATATTTGGGGGGGATTTTTCCATGTTTCAGGACGATAAAATAATGTCGAACGGCACCAAAGATCAATCCTTTTTCGGCATTTACTTTTTCCCATGACAGATGGGATATATCTATTTCGTCAGGTAAAACGGCCATAAATTTTTCGTTCTGACCATGTGCGTTGGATTTTGATTTTAACCAAATTGATTCCACCAAATGATCTTGAATTAAATCTATCAGATCAAAAGAAAATAAGGCAGAATTGTCCACAATTTTTTTTAATACGGGATCATTATTTTGCCAACGAATCGGTTCTGTTAAGCATGATATGGCACGGCTTCTTCCGGCAAAGGTGGATTCTAACCAACAAATAATATCTTGCTTTTTGTTTGATTGAGCTCGTTTAGCGTAAGCACCTAAATTTCTTGAAGTGTGTGAAAGCGAAAGCAATCCGTCTTGCAAGACGGTGTTTTCTTTGGGGGCATAATGATATAATTTCATCTTCCGGCCTTTTTCACAAAACGATGTTTGTTTTTAAAGGTTGTCCATGCGATTAAGCTTATTTCAGTCAGGGCTGTGGGATAGGATTGAATATAACAATCATGGATCAACCACAGGGTTAAATTGGAAAGTATTGCATAGCGCATCTGTTGGTCATTTCGGGTGGTGTACATTAAAACGGTGTAGCTGGTCGATGCGATAATGGCCAGCCATCCGATAAATCCCAAATTATTAACGTACATACCGATCATGATACATAAGACGGATAACCCGAATGTTGTTTTTGTGGTCAGTTTATGTTTATAGGCTAAAATATTCCGTATAAGTGCCACGCAGTTTGTGGCCAAAGCGGCATAGGCGAATAACGCGATGCTGGATAAAAGACAAAATGAAATACCCGCGATTTGCCATCCGATCAGCTCTGTTTTGTCTTTTTTGACAATGGATATTACGGTACAGATGGCAGCCCCCAAAGCAAAAATATTACCGACAATCAAATGTTCAGTCATGACAATCCTTTTTCGGTCGGATAATAGCATAAATCTTTATTTAAGTAAAGTATTGAGGTTTTATTCGAAATCTGTTTGCAGTTAAAAATAATATCCCCGTTTATGCAAACGGGGATATTATGATAAAAATTTTGAAATAATTACTTTTGTATCGCTTTTCTTTTTGCTTGAATAACTTCTTGTACAAAATCTTTGGCTGCTTTTGTTTCGCCTTTTAACGGCTGTTTGATATTCTGTTTGCTATGAGCCGAAATAACGACAGAATGTTGGCGTGTATAATAAAAAGCAACAACAAAACCTATGGCCCCCAACAAAAGTATCCACTCTCTATTTCCCAGAAACGCGAGAAACAATAGTGCCGCAATAACCAATAACAAAGGATGGGACTTATAACCAAACTCAATCATGCTGATATCTTTTAAAAAAATGTTGGCATAATACTCTGCTCCCCATTCTTTCCCTTTATAAGAAACGGAATCTTCTGTTAATGTAAGTGCGCCCAAAGTAGAAATAGTATTAGTGTTTTTTGTCATGATTTGTTCCTTTCATCATTTTTTTTGGAGCGGGTGATGGGAATCGAACCCACGTAGTCAGCTTGGGAAGCTGCTGCACTACCATTGTGCTACACCCGCAAATCTGATTACCAACGTTTATCCATTGTTATTTCCTTTGAAAGTTGAACAGGAATATTTTAGCGAATCGTTGCTTGAAAGTCAAGTTAAATTTCGATTCGAATCGTTTGATTTGAACAAAACCGTTGTGCCCATTGACTTTTGCATAAAAAAAGATGTTTTGGGGTAATTTTTATGCCTGAAAATTTGGAAACCTTTTGTTAAATATTATGACAAAAAATCGTTTTTTTTTAACAAAAAATCCCTTAAAATAAATAGGTTATAAAAAAAGTGAAAAATTTTTTAAAAAAGGGATTGACTTTCTATACATAAAAATGTTTATTGTAGGCAGGGCGCAAAGACGCCAAAAACACAATATGTAGTATTAAAAAGCAAGAAAGGACACAAAATGTTGGAAGTTGTTGAAACAAAAGAAAGCGCCAAAACCATTGATATCGGCCCCCTTTCCGAGGTTATTAAACGTGACGGGGAAAAGCGTACTTTTGATGCCGGCAAAATTGTGTCTGCCATTGCTAAGGCCGGGGCTGCTACAGGGGAATATGGTGAAGATGAAGCGCATTTGTTGGCCGAACAGGTGATTAAAGTTTTACGTCATCGATTCGCCGGGGCGGTTGTACCAACCATTGAGCAGATTCAAGATGTAGTGGAACAGGTGTTGATTTCTTCCAATTATTATAAAACTGCCCGTTCTTATATTGTGTATCGTGAACAGCGCGAACGTCAGCGTCAAGATAAAAAGGTAGCAGTGGATGCCATTTCTTCAATCAATGAGTATTTGGATCGTTCGGACTGGCGTGTGAATGCCAATGCAAACCAGGGGTATTCTTTGGGCGGATTGATCTTAAATGTGTCCGGTAAAGTGGTGGCGAATTATTGGTTAAAGCATGTGTATACACCGGAAATCGGTCAAGCACACCTGAACGGTGATTACCACATTCATGATTTGGATATGCTTTCCGGGTAGTGTGCCGGTTGGTCTGTGCGTCCACTGTTGACGGAAGGATGTAACGGTGTTGCTAATACAACGGAATCCAAGCCGCCGAAACATTTGGTCAGTGCTTTTTCCCAAATGGTGAATTTTTTGGGGACACTCCAAAATGAATGGGCCGGCGCTCAGGCCTTTTCATCCGCAGATACTTATTTGGCGCCGTTTATTCGTATCGAAAATTTAGAATATAAAGATGTCAAACAGGCGATGCAGTCTTTTATCTTTAATTTGAACGTCCCTTCGCGTTGGGGGACACAGACGCCGTTTACCAATTTGACATTTGATTGGACATGCCCGGCCGATTTAAAAGATCGTCATCCGGTGATTGGCGGCGTGGAACAATCCTTTACCTATGGTGAATTGCAAAAAGAAATGGACATGGTCAATCGCGCCTTTTTGGAAGTGATGCGTGAAGGTGATGCCAAAGGTCGTCCCTTTACATTCCCCATCCCGACTTATAATATTACGTCAGATTTTCCATGCTATTATAGGCGCCCGCATTTATTATGTGGCGATGACGGCCAAATACGGATTGCCCTATTTTTCCAACTATGTCAATTCCGATATGAAACCATCAGATGTTCGTTCCATGTGTTGTCGCTTGCGTTTGGATTTAACGGAATTAAAACGTCGCGGGGGCGGACTTTTCGGTTCGGCAGAACAGACGGGTTCTATCGGTGTTGTAACCATTAACTGTGCCCGTTTGGGATATTTATTCAAAAATAATGAAGAAGGTTTGTACAAGCGTTTGGATGAATTGATGGAATTGGCCAAAAAGTCGTTGGAATTGAAACGCCAAACCATTACAATGCAATTGGAACGCGGTTTGTATCCTTATACAAAACGTTATTTGGGGCGCTTTAATTCAC
>CAMZEQ010000045.1 GCA_947305835.1 uncultured Alphaproteobacteria bacterium
CCCGTAGGAGTCTGGGCCGTGTCTCAGTCCCAGTGTGGCTGATCATCCTCTCAGATCAGCTATGGATCGTCGCCTTGGTCAGCCGTTACCCAACCAACTAGCTAATCCAATATGGGCCACTCAATCGGCGATAAATCTTTCCCCCGTAGGGCTTATGCGGTATTGCTCTTCGTTTCCAAAGAATATTCCCCACCAAAAGATACGTTCCCATACATTACTCACCCTTGCGCTACTGCTGTATTGCTACAGCCGTTCAACTTGCATGTTTTAGGCCTGCCGCCAGCGTTCGTTCTGAGCCAGGATCAAACTCTCATGTTTAAAAACTTTTGAGTAGCTGTCCTGTGCATCAAATAATTACTTTCAATAAAAAGTTATTAACAGAAACCCTACAAAACTTTACCAGTACATAACTTGTATACACTTTTCGTTTTATAGTTCCTGATGCACAACAGCCCATAATCTTGTCGATCAACAGCTATCCGTGCATCCGTTTCTTTTCATCCTTATTCACTATGTCTAACAACCACTTCGTGGACGGATTTTTTCCGGCGAAGTGAGAAGGATTTTATCATAAAACAAAACACTTGTCAAGCACTTTTTCAAAAATTATTTATTTTTTTTATCTTTTATTTAAAGGCAGCCAACCCTATTTTTATTTTTATGCAATATATTCAATATGTTACATAAAAATTTTTCTTTTAAAAAAATCATGAAATAATATGTTTTTTACTTGAAATAGGTATAAAAATCGGCTAGGTTCAAGAAAATAAAATAAGAAGACGAAAGGTAAAAAAAGAAATGACACGATATATTTTTATTTTAGGCGGCGTTGTATCCAGTTTGGGCAAAGGCATTGCTTCGGCAACCTTGGGGGCCTTATTACAGGCACGAGGCTATAAAGTGCGTATGCGCAAAATGGATCCTTACTTAAACATTGACCCCGGCACAATGAGCCCCTATCAACACGGCGAAGTATTCGTAACCGAAGATGGCGCTGAAACAGATTTGGATTTAGGCCATTACGAACGATTCGCCGGTATTTCGTGTCATAAAACAGACAGCATTTCAGGCGGACGTATTTATTATAATGTATTAACAAAAGAGCGGCGGGGAGATTATTTAGGCGCAACCGTCCAAATGATCCCCCATGTCACGAACGAACTGAAATTATTTTTGGATTCAGACTTAACCGATGAAGATTTTGTCCTTTACGAAGTGGGCGGCACCGTGGGCGATATAGAGGGCACATTGTTTTTAGAAGCGATTCGCCAATTCATGAACGAAAAAGGGCGGCGGAATTGTTGTGTTGTATACTTAACACTTCTGCCCTTTATTGAAACAGCGGGTGAACTGAAAACAAAACCCACACAACAGGCCGTGAAACAATTGATGCAAGCCGGAATTCAAGCGGACGTCTTGCTGTGTCGCAGCCGAATCGCGTTGGGCGAAGATGAACGCAAAAAATTGGCGTTATTTGGTAATGTTTCGCCACAAAATGTTGTGGCAGCTTTGGACGTGCCCAATATTTATTGCTTACCGATTTCCTATCATGAACAAGGACTAGACACTTCCGTCTTGGACTATTTCGGAATTCATTCCAGCGTAGATCTGAGCAAATGGGAAAGAATCGTTGCCACCATGAATCAATTTCAAAAACGGGTCAAGATTGCGGTCGTTGGTAAATACTGTCATCTGCCGGATACCTATAAATCCCTTAAAGAAGCTCTTGTACATGCGGGAATTGCCGAAAATTCCAAAGTAGATATCACATGGATTGAAAGCGATTCATTGGAAAATAAAACACCCCAAGAGGTGGCCGATTCGCTCAACGATTATCAGGGCATCCTGATCCCGGGCGGGTTTGGAAATCGCGGCGTTGAAGGCAAAATCACCGCCATCCGCTATGCCCGTGAAAATAAAGTACCTTTCTTGGGCATTTGTTTGGGTATGCAAATGGCCGTTGTTGAGGCGATGCGCCATTTATGTGGGATAGAAAATGCAAACTCTACCGAATTTACACATGATTGTACCCCCGTTATTACACATATGAAAGTTTGGGAAAAAGATGGCGTCAAAACTATCCGTGCCGAATCGGACGATATGGGCGGAACCATGCGCTTGGGTGCCTATCCTTGTGTTTTAAAAGAAGGATCTTTGGCGGAAAAACTTTATGGAACAAATCAAATCAGTGAACGCCATCGCCACCGTTACGAGATGGATATTCAATATGAACAAATATTGGCTGATAAAGGCATTGTTATTTCCGGAAAATCCCCCGACGGACTTTTACCGGAAATAATCGAAATACCGGAACACCCCTTCTTTTTGGCCGGCCAATTCCATCCGGAATTTAAATCAAAACCTTTTGCACCACATCCCGTTTTTCAAGGTTTTATCCATGCCGCTTCAGAAAAGCAATCAACCTAAGGCAACCATGTTTGAACCAATTGACCGGGTACTTTGTTGATGTTTTTCCACGATTGATGTGCGGGCCAGCGGATACATAAACACCCCGAAGGCATAAGCTCAGACGTATATCCCGTCAAACGAATCGTCAATTCTTGAATGGGTTGTTGTTCGGTCAGCAATAACAAACAGCCGAAAATATCGTCCAAATGCATGATGAAATGTAATAAATTTTTTTCATGAGCGGCATACAAATTGTCACGAAAAACCAACACGGCAGATGGAAAAGTCTGGCGTATAATTTCGGCTGTTTGACGCATATAAAGGGCTGTCGCAGCAAAAATAAATTCAGGATCATCATATGAATCTTCTTTTATTTTATTGGCCACATTCAAAGTTTGATAGATTCCCCGTGCCGATAAGGACCGATAAAAATCTGTCTTATCTTCCTGCTTTTTTACGCCGGGCACCATCAGCAGCAATTGTTTATATTCGGACATTTTCCCCCTCTTGATTAAATGGCGTAAAATCCTTCTTTCAGCAAGCCCCCCGACTTTTCTTTTTTATTATTTTGGGCTATAATAACATCATGGATTTTGAAATAAACCGGATACAGGTCCGTAAAAACAACAGGGCCAAAAATTTGCGCTTAGCCGTTGATAAGCACGGCCGACCGGTTTTGACGATCCCCTTTTTATGCCCCAAATGGTATGCTTTAAGGTGGGCAGAAAAACAAAAAGGATGGATTGAAAAAAACACTTTCACGCCCAACAATTTTGCCCCGGAGCAAAACATTTCCATCGGGGATAAAATCTATAAACTGAAACACAATCCCCAACAAAAAAATAACATCGTTGGCAAAACGGAAATTATCATCGGGGGTGATTTATGTTTTTTTAACCGACGCGTGCGTGATTTAATAAAAAAAGAATTTTTATCATTACTTCAAAAACAAGTCCCACTGTACGCCCACAAATTGGGGGTAAAATATCACCGTATTACTTTACGGGACACATCATCACGTTGGGGCAGTTGTTCTGCCCGCGGAAATTTAAACTTTTGTTGGCGCATAGCCTTAGCACCTGAATTTGTGATTCATTACCTGATTGCCCACGAAGTCAGTCATTTAAAATATATGAATCATTCTGCATCTTTTTGGAAAACAGTTGCCACTTTAACACCGGATACAACACGCGCCAAAAATTGGCTGAAACACCACGCACGCCAATTACAAATCGGTTGATTTTTAATTTGAAATGTTTTAGACTGATTCAAAAGGAGGTTTTATGGAACAATACAACCGCCCCAGTTGGGATGAATACTTTTTGGAAGTAATGCATGCTTTAGCGAAACGAGCCACCTGTGATCGGGGACGTACAGCTTGCGTCATTGTCAAAGATAATCAACTTGTCGTATCCGGATATGTGGGCTCACCCCCGGGATTGCCGCATTGTGATGAAGTCGGCCATTTGATGAAAAAAGTGGTGGATGAAGATGGCACGATTCGCGAACATTGTATGCGTACGATTCATGCCGAACAAAATGCCATTTGTCAGGCAGCCAAGCGCGGCGTTTCCATTGCCGGCGGTACGTTATATTGTAAATTGGCACCGTGTCGGACTTGTGCTATGTTATTGATCGCATGCGGAATAAAAAGAATCGTTGCAGAATATAAATATCACGCCGGTGGAGAGGCTGAGGAAATGTTACATCAAGCCGGCATTGAAATTCAATATATTCACGATGAAACATTAGAATACAAATAAAAAAACGCCCCTTTTAAGCGGGGCGTTAAAAATAAGTTTTATTCTTATTGTTCTTCGGTCGCCGCGTCATTATCGCCGACAATCATATCCTTAGAGATGCTTTTGGCATTTTTGCGAATTGCAGCTTCAATTTCATCGGCAACCTTTGGGTTTTCCTTTAAAAATTTACGGGCCGCTTCACGTCCTTGCCCGACGCGTTCTCCTTTATAGGAAAAATAAGCACCCGCTTTTTCAATCAAACCGGCTTTTACACCTAAATCCAATAATTCACCCGTCTTGGAAATGCCTTCCCCGTATAAAATATCAAAATCCACTGTCTTAAATGGCGGGGCCACCTTGTTTTTCACAATCTTCACACGGGTTTGATTACCAATCACATCTTCATGATCTTTGATGGAACCGATACGGCGGATATCCATACGCACGCTGGCATAGAACTTCAAAGCATTACCACCCGTTGTTGTTTCGGGATTTCCAAACATGACCCCGATTTTCATACGAATCTGGTTGATAAAGATAACCAAAGTATTGGTGCGAGCCACAGAAGCAGTGAGCTTGCGCAAAGCCTGACTCATCAAACGCGCCTGTAAGCCCATATGCGAATCGCCCATATCGCCTTCCAATTCGGCTTTGGGCACCAGTGCCGCCACAGAATCCACCACCAACACACTCATCGTGCCCGAACGCACCAAGGTATCGGCAATTTCCAAAGCTTGTTCGCCAGTATCAGGTTGCGAAATCAACAAATCATCAATTTTAACACCCAATTTGCGTGCATAACTGGGATCCAGCGCATGTTCCGCATCCACATAAGCACAATTACCGCCTTGCTTTTGGGCTTCGGCCACCACATGCAATGCCAAAGTTGTTTTACCGGAACTTTCCGGCCCGTAAATTTCAATAATCCGACCTTTTGGTAATCCGCCGATTCCCAGCGCCAAATCCAACCCCAAAGAACCGGTTGAAATAGCCGGCATATCCACGGCGTTTTCTTGTTGTCCCAAACGCATGATAGAACCTTTACCAAAGGCTCGTTCAATCTGCGCGACAGCGGCTTCCAAAGCTTTATCTTTTTCCATTTTTTCTCCTTTGTTCGTGTTTTGTTCGCATTATACAAAAGATTTTTTTCAAATGCAAGGGATTTTTTTCGCTGAAAGTCTCATAAAGTAATATGCAGTTTTTCATCTTTGCCGATTGTACGCATAAATTCCGGGTGCTCTTCGATTTTAACAACAGAAATTAAGGATGTTTCCTCTCAAAAGTTCGTAAATGGCAGAAAATGGCCAATTTTGACACTTGGACATTCGAACTCTTATAAGTGCTTGTAAAATAAAGAAAAAAGCACCATTTCTGATGCTTTGTGTTTAGTGGTCGGAGGGATGAGATTTGAACTCACGACCCCTACGTCCCGAACGTAGTGCTCTACCAGGCTGAGCCACCCTCCGAAAAGTAACGTCATTATACGCAAATTCTAATCAAAAATCAAGAAAATTTTAATGAAAGGGTACAAAAAAGAACTTTTAAAATTTTTATCTATATCCATTTTTTACTTGAAAAATAAATCAAATATCGTATTCTTAAAGCAATCGGGAGATTGTTTGAATGTATCATAATAAAAAAATTTTAGCTTTCGTGCCGGCTCGATTCGACAGCCAGGGAGTAAAGCATAAAAATTTAAAAAAAATAGATGGCGAACCCTTATTTATGCGCTCGGTTGATTACGCTTTTTCATCAAAATATGTGGATGATGTTTTGGTAAGCTCTGATTCCGAAAGGGTATTGGCTATCGCCCACAAACACGGTTGTTTGGAAAACAAATTGCGGCCCAAAAAGCTATCCTCAGGAACAGCCCGCATTATCGATGCCATGTTATGGGAATTAAAGCATCAAAAACAACAATATGATGCCATTGTTTTATTACAACCGACCAGCCCGTTGCGCCCCAAAGGTGCTTTGGATAAAGCTATCGAACTGTATTTTGAAAAAGAAACATCCTTAATTTCCGTTGTTAAAATCGAAGATCACCCCGAATTTATGCGCACAATCGGTAAAGACGAAAAACTGCATAAAATTATCCACACTTCTTCGGATATCCGCCGTCAAGAATTAATACAAAATTATAAAATTGTCGGATCCATTTATATCAACAATGTTCATACGTTAAACGAAAACACAGTCCTGAATGAAAATAAAATCCCATTCATCATAAATGATTACTATTCTTTAGATATAGACACACCGAAAGATTGGATGGAATTGAAAAAAAGAGTCGAATAAGAATCAAAATTGTCATTGACAAAAACAATGAATTTATTTTAAAATCCGCCCATGCAAGTACAAAATGTTAAACTTTTTGAACGCACTAAAGTTTCAAAAGCAGTGTTGATTTTGACCGTTCCTACTATTTTAAGCCAACTGG
>CAMZEQ010000046.1 GCA_947305835.1 uncultured Alphaproteobacteria bacterium
ATTGACAAAATATTAAAGGGATGAGACTCTTGCATTTTGTTTTTTTAATCCTATATGGAATACATGAATATGTGAAAGGATAAGAAATGTCATCAGAAAAAATTCAATTTCAGGCCGAAGTTGCCAAAGTGTTGGATATTGTGATTCATTCGCTTTATTCGGAAAAAGAAATCTTTTTGCGCGAACTGATTTCTAACGGGGCGGATGCGTGCGAAAAGTTGCGTTATGCAGGGCTCACACACCCCGAATTGGTGGGTAAAAACGGAGAATTTCGTTTGACGATTACCCCTGATAAGAAGGCAAATACTTTGACCGTTACGGATAATGGTATCGGGATGAATCATGATGATTTGGTGAACCATTTGGGGACGATTGCACGTTCCGGATCGGCTGAATTTTTTAAATCTTTGTCCGGTGATAAGCAAAAAGACATGGCTTTGATCGGTCAGTTCGGTGTGGGCTTTTATGCCAGTTTTATGGTGGCCGATAAAGTCCAAGTGCGCACCCGTAAAGCTGGTGATAAAAAAGGATGGTTGTGGGAAAGTGATGGAGCAGGTTCCTATACAATCACAGAAGATGATAAAGCCCCCGATGGGACATCCGTTATTTTGTATTTGAAAAAAGATGAAAAAAACTTTTTGGATGCTTTCCGCTTGCGCCATTTGATTAAACAATACAGCGATTTTGTGCCTTTCCCAATTTATTTGCTTGAGGATAAAAAGGAAGAAAAAATCAATGCGGGTTCAGCCCTTTGGACTCGCCCCAAATCCGATATTACCCCAGCGCAATATAAAGATTTTTATCAATCGGTATCCAAGGCCTTTGATACACCGTTGGAAACATTGCATTTTCATGTGGAAGGTGTGATTGATTATACAGCGCTTATGTTTATTCCGACTGAACCGCCAACCACTTTATTTCAACCTGACAAGCCCACTAATGTCAGTTTGTATGTCAATCAGGTCTTTATTTCCAATGATATTCCGGATATCATGCCCTATTGGTTGCGGTTTATGACCGGTGTCATTGATACCAAAGATTTGCCGTTGAACGTCAGCCGTGAAATGTTGCAACAAACGCCCGTTTTAACAAAAATCAAACAGGGACTGACGAAAAAGATTTTGTCGGCTTTGGCTAAGCGCGCCGAAAAACCCGAAGAATATGCCCAGTTTTGGAAAAGTTTTGGTGTGGTATTAAAAGAAGGCCTATATGAGCCCAGTGAAAACCGTGAAGAAGTGGCTAAATTGTGTCGTTTTTATTCAACGCACGATGAAAAACTCACGACTTTGGATGAATATATTAAGCGTATGCCCAAAGAACAAGAAAAAATTTACTTTATCACAGGGACAGATTTGGCTGTTTTGCGTCATCATCCGCAATTGGAAAGTTTTGCGGCGCGCGGGGTGGAAGTATTACTTTTGACTGACCCGATTGATGAATTTTGGACGAATACCTATCCCGAATATGCCGGCAAAAGATTTTGTGCTGTTCAACATGCAGGGGCTGAATTGGATAAATTGAAACCCGCTGAACCCCAAGGTGAAATGTTAGCTAAAGATAAACTGGATAAACTGATTGCCAAAATCAAAGAAGTTTTGGATAAACAGGTACAATCTGTTGAATCGGGTGAACAATTGGTGTCTTCGCCAATGGCATTGACGACCGGCATGGGACAGATGAGTTTAAATATGGAACGTTTAATGCGTGCGCACGGGCAAAAAACAGCCTTTGACAGTACCCGTATTTTGCAAATCAATCCGCGTCATCCGTTGATTCATAAACTGGCAGATATGGAAAATCCGGACGATTATATCAAATTATTGTTTGATCAGACATTAGTTGCTGAAGGTGAACCTTTATCAGATGCGGCCGATTTCGCACGTCGATTGACTGATTTGATGATGAAGGCTTGACTTTTTAAAAACAGAAGTGTATATTGATTTATTATCAAAGGAGGAAAAATGACATCTCTTAAAGGAACTCAAACAGAAAAAAATTTGTTGTTATCGTTTGCGGGGGAATCTCAGGCCCGTAATCGTTATACCTATTTTGCATCCAAAGCCAAAAAGGATGGCTATGAGCAGATTGCGGCTATTTTTACGGAAACAGCCGATCAGGAAAAAGAACACGCCAAGCGCTTTTTTAAATTTTTGGAAGGTGGCGACTTGGTGATTGAAGGTGCTTTTCCGGCGGGCGTGATCGGTTCTACGGTCGAAAATTTAGCAGCTGCCGCCGGCGGGGAACATCATGAATGGGCGGATATGTATCCGGCAATGGCCGATGTGGCGGACAGTGAAGGTTTTGCCGATATTGCGGCTGTATGGCGGGCGGTCAGTGTGGCCGAAAAGTTTCACGAGGAACGCTATCGTGCTTTGGCGGAAAATTTGGCCAAGGGCGAAGTATTTGAAAAAATTTCGGAAACCGAATGGCGTTGTCGCAATTGCGGATATGTTCATAAGGGGAAGGAAGCGCCCGAATTGTGTCCCGCTTGTGCACATCCCCAGGCTTACTTCGAACTGCTTTGCCGAAATTGGTAAACAGAGAGTTATTTTTTCATCAACCAATAACGAATCAGTGCCTTTAAAGGTATATGACGTTTAAGTAAAATCTTTTGGCGGAACAGTTGGTTCAACCGGTCAGTTGTGTATTGATATAAACTTTTATCGTGCGAATGATACACTTTATTGATCAGCATTTTGGCGGCCACCGCCATTCTTTTTTGGGCCCAAATTAAATCGGGTTTTGTTTGAAAACTTTCATATACAAACCGCATTCCGGTTAGATAGCTGTCTACTTTTTTCAAATTGAAAGAGCTGCGTGTAATGGAAGAATTATCATTACGGTAGATATAACATGGGGTATCGGTTGTGGCAAATTGATTGATTTGGCCCATTAAACTGGTCAAAAAAGGCCAATCTTCAAAATAAATTCCTTCAATAAAAGGATGATTTCGAATTAAATCAGTTCGATAAATTTTGTTCCATGCGGATGAAAAAATGTGTCTGTTTTGCACAAAATCAGGCATCACTTTTTTGTGAACCTTCCAATGTACGGAACCCGACATTAAAATGGGTTGACAGGCCACTTTTTCGCTCATTACCACGGGGGAACGGCTTGCTTCGGCAATTTGTAGAAGTGTTTTTAAAGAAAACGAAGGGAGCCTGTCATCCGAATCGACAAAGCAGATGTATTCCCCCGTTGCGATTTTTATTCCGCTGTTGCGTGCGCCGGATAAGCCTTTGTTTTCCTGATTGATAATTTTGATACGATGTTCTTTTTGTGCGTAGTCGGCCAAAATATCGGCAGAACAATCGGTCGAACCGTCATTCACACAAATAATTTCAATATCCGAAAATGTTTGTGCAATGATTGAATCCAAACATGCACCCAAGTATTTTTCCACATTATAAATCGGAACAATGACTGAAATTTTGGGCATTTTTTCTCCTAATCAATGAAATTTTCATATTTTTCAATTTGTGTATCGGCCACAACTTTATCAATAACAGCAAAGATATATTTTTCCAGTCTTTGATGTGCACGATAATCCGCAGCCAAAACAATATTGACACGTTTATCTTTGATTAAATCAAGCGTTTTTTGGGGTGGTTTTTTATTTTGGGGTGCATAAACAGCCACGGAATGTCCGCCGTTTTGATTGACCATTTTCATACAGGGAATGTCTGTTTGTCCATCCCCGATATAAATCATGTTTTGAAAGGGAATAGGCCTGTTTTTTTGAGGTGTATATTGATTGACACTGGCATTATCCGTAATATCTTCGCAGCCTTTGTTGATACGAAATAAAAATTGAGTTTTACTGGTATAATTCAATACAACAGCCGGCCAAATTGCCACCCCCTTTTTATCGTACATGAAGGATGAGGCGAAAATTTTTTGGAAATATTTGGCAATAGGTGTTCCTTCAATCATTTCTTTCAATCCGGAAGAAATGATGTAATGATGCAAAATAACGCCCCTTTTTCGGGCGTAATGACAAGTGCGATCAAACCATGTTTCTACGCCGGCATAAAGCGGAATTCGTTTGCCAAAAGACCGAAAAGTTTTTTGTGTCGGGATAATTCTTTTTTTTTGGCATTCGGCCAACATTAATTGCATGTAACTGGCAATATCATCGGCCTGTTGTTTTTGTGCCAATAAATGAGCTTTATACCAAAATTTTTGTGGATCGTCCCCCAGCGCTCTCATAAAGTCATATTCTTGCATACAGCCGGGCGATAACGTCCCGTCAAAATCATAACAAATGGCCATTTGTGGTGTTTTACAGTTCATGTGCGTGTTCCTTTAAAAAGGCTAAAACGGGTTCGTCAGCGGCTGGCATTTCAAACCGATCAATTTCTTGCAATTTTACAAAGCGATATTCTTCATGGTCGCAAATACGGATATTACCTTGTCCGTTCCAAGAAGCCGAATATACGTACATGGTTAAAATAAAATCAGGGTATTCGTGCGTAATTTCGGTTAAAAATTTACCGACCCTTATATCAATATCAAATTCTTCACGAATTTCACGCGTTAAAGTTTGTTCACGGGTTTCACCCGGTTCAATTTTACCCCCGGGGAATTCCCATAAGCCGCCCAAAGATTTGTCACGCCGCCTTTGTGCAATTAAAATTTTACCTTGATAATCAATAACGCCCGCACAAACGGTAATATGTTTTTTATCCATTTAACCTCTCTTGTTGAAACAAAATGACTATATCATAAAATGTGTTAAAAGGCAAATATCGGAATATGTGCATTTTTTTCTTGCAATTTGAATAAATTTGTGTATAATAGGTGCCATGACCTTTGGGGGTATAGCTCAGTTGGTAGAGCGTTGCAATGGCATTGCAAAGGTCAGGAGTTCGACCCTCCTTACCTCCACCAATTTCAGATTAAAGCCTTGTTTATCAAGGCTTTTTTCATGCCCAAAATACGGGTTTTTAGGTGGGACACAGGACTGGGACACAAAGGTGGGACACAAAGATATCAAAACAGCCCTAAGAAATCCTCCTATTTTCAAGTAGATTTGAGAGAATTAGACAAATTCTAAGCAATGTGTTTCATGAAGAAAAATGCTCCTTTGTTTTTATAACCTTATCAAGACTTTTTTATCTTTGTTTTTTTAAGTTTTAGAAAGAGAATATGCTTTTGGATGACATTTGTCCCGATAACAAAACTGAATATTCTGACAAAGTGGTATTCATGACCGAGCCACAACTGAAATATTCTCTGTAAAAATGGTCTTGTAAGACATTGTACATATCCAGACAAGACCCAGGTCGTCAAAGCTTCATTTAGCAAATGTGTTATTTCATGATATAGCAGTCCATAAACTTTTTCTTTAATTCATTTAGCTCACGTTTAACGGGGAAGTTAATCTTGCTAATTTCTTCAAAGGTTACATTTATATTCTTCTTTTTACCATATATTCTTTGTCCAACACCTCTATCCGTCCATCCACAAATGGCATTTTGGTATTCAATAGGCATTTTTATTTCTACTGCTTTAGTTTCAAAGGTATGTCGGAAAGAGTGAAAGACCTTTTTCTTATCTCTTATGCCAATCTTATCCAAGTATCTACCAAACCACCCTTGTATCACTCTTGCATAGCCATTTTGCTTTGTTCTTGTTAGTTCTGGGAACAACTTCTTATGCTTATTCTTACGCTGGTAATCTACATAGCTTAAGAAACCCATATCAACCAGTTTTGGATGTATGGGAATAATTCTTCTTGAACTTGAATTCTTAACAGATTTATCATCCCCATCATCATTGATGCTAATACAAGGAATGTCTTTTTCTATTACAATATCATTAATATCTAGCTGACAGATTTCGTTCTGTCGGCATCCGTGATAAAGAGCTATAATTGGAATCCAGAACTTTGCTTGGTTAGCTCTTAAATGTGGATCTGGATAATTCAAAGGGTCAAAAATCTTTTTTAGATCCGCTGAACTAAATGGAATCCTATTGTTGTTGTCAAACTTAAGTGGCATATCTACATAGTCACTTAGGCTATTTGGGATTATTTCCTCTTTTACAGCGTATCTCATATATTCTTTAAAGGTTACAAGGTGAGCACGAACAGTTCTCTTACTAATGCTTAGCTTAGGATTATCGGTGAGAATTTGACTAACATCACAATTCTCTTTGATTCTCTCATGCCACCTTTTCCTTACATGGTATATGTTTTGGCATAATTTTCGGCAGTCTTGAGAAGTAATTTCTTCAATATGCTCCTTGCCCATCAATAAAAACGCCAATTGTATTACCATATGGTTATTAACAATACGGTTTTCACTGACACCTTTCAAATCACGTTTCATTCTTGCAAAACGTTTAAAGAACTTTTCCCAATGGGTTGCTGCCATGGAATGATGAATTCGTTCATCAGTCTTCATTGAGTCATAAGTTCTTAGGAGAGTTATGACCTTTGGGTTTGTTGGGGTATAAAGTTTATCTTCTTGAGTTGCTTTAACAGCCTTTTTAGCATAATGATCCAAATTACTGATGTGGGTTGAAAATGCTTTCAACCAGTCATACTTGTCCCCTTTCTCTACAAGAC